>CANQZV010000039.1 GCA_947628425.1 uncultured Clostridia bacterium
GTTTATACTATTCTTTAAAAAAGAATAGTATAAACTCTTATATAAGAGTTTGTCAATTATCAATGTTTGGATTATTAATTTTCTTACTATTATGGGAAACTCGTTCAAGATACATGTTAAACTACATTCCAATTTATATTATTTTATTTGTTACTGGTATTCAATATTTATCAGAACATATAAAACATATTTTTAAAACATTATTTATTAAAAATAATTCAAAATAAAAAATGAGATAAAATGAAGTGCACTTCATTTTATCTCATTTTTTTAATTATTATTTACTAAATCTTCACTTTTTTTAAAGGTATCGTCAAAAAATTCTTTGAATTTTTCTGATATTTTTTCCCATGTCCAATTTTGTATTTGTTCTAAATTTTCTTTACTTAATTCTTCAAATAATTCTCTATTTTCTATTAAATAAATGATTTTTTTCTTTAAACATTCTTTGGTTCTTTCTTCTAGTATTAATTGAGATTGTTTTTTTCCAAGTACATCAGGTACAATTCCTACATTAGTTGAAATTACAATATCTCCGCAGGCCATTCCTTCTAATACAGGATTTGGTGTACCTTCTATTTTAGAAGTACATACAATAACATCAATATCTGAATAATAATCGACCATTTGATCATGAGGTATTATTCTTTCTTGCCTATCTGCAAAGTATGTTTCTATTGGATACCCTTCTTCAATCAATTCTTTAACAGCTGGTTTTAATATTGTATTTACACCTTTAAAGTCTTCCTTTTCTTGTTTCCATGCACTATTTCCTACCCATCCTATTTTTATTTTTCTATTATGTATATTTTCAAATTTATTTTTATTTTTAGGATAAAATTCTTCTAAATCCACTCCATCTGTTATTACTCCATATGGCTTGTTTTCTATATCTATATTATTGTATATTTCTAATAGTTTATTTGAAGATACATAATAATACATGCATTTAGAAAATATTTTTTTTGTTTTTTCTATATCTCCTTCAAGAAATAAATGATCATATACACATGTAGTAATTATTTTATTATTTAAAAATTCTTCATTAAACTTTTTTAATGTTCCTCCTAGTGTTTTTATATATGATTCATAGGATTCAGAATTAATATTTAAAACAAGCTCTCTCCAAAATAAATGAATTAAATCGCAATCTTTAGTTAAAAACAATACTTTTATGATATTATTTTTTAGATAAGCAATAGGAATAATTTTAAAATCATAGTATTCTGATAAGTTCTTTTTTATATTTCTGGCAATATTAGCAAAAGCCCAATTATCTGTATCTACTATTAATGCTATTTTTTTCTTCACTATTTTTTCCTCCAAAATGTTAATTTTTCTCTTATTTTACTAATTTTATTTGACAGTTTATATACTTTAGAATTTGTTATTTTTTTAATTTTTTTGTTTTTCTTTTTAATGTTTTTTTTCATATAATTATTTTCTTGTTCTGTTGCTTCTAATATTAATTTTAATCTATATATTTCTTTTTCATTTTCTTCAATTTGTTTATTGTAATTCATTTTTGTTCCTCTTATTTCTTTATTTAATGCATCATCATAAAAATTTTTTAATTTTTTAGAAATGATTTTCCAATCATATTTTTTTATTCTTTCTAGATTTTCTTTACTCAGTTCTTCAAAGAGTTCTCTTTGATTAATTAGTTCTACTAGTTTTTCTTTTAAACAATCTTTTGTTCTTTCTTTTAGAATGAAATTAGATTGTTTTTTTCCTAATGCCTCTTGTACAATTCCTACATTAGTTGAAACTATAATATTTCCACATGCCATTGCTTCTAAAATAGGTAAAGGTGTTCCTTCTTGTTTAGAAGAACATACAAGTATATCTATGCTATCATAATAGTCTACCATTTTATCATGAGGTATCATACCTTCTTGCTTATCTGCAAAACAAGTTTCTATTGGATACCCTTCTTCTATCAATTCATTAATAGCTGGCTTCAATATTGTATTTACTCCTTTATAATCTTCATTACTATTATTCCATGCACTATTTCCTACCCAGCCTATTTTTATTTTTCTATTATATATATTTTTGAATTTATTCTCTCTTTTAGGATAAAAAATGTTCAAATTTATTCCATCTGATATAACACCATAAGGACTATACTCAATATCTAAATTATTATATAAGTTTAATAACTTTTTAGATGATACATAATAATTCGAACATTTTGAGAATATTTCTTTTGTTATATCTATTTTATCCTCTTCTAAAAATAAATGATCCGGCACATTAGTAGTAATTACTTTATTTGATAAATATCTTTTGTTAAACTTATTAACATCTTTATTAATACTTTTTAAATATTCTTGATATTCTTTTGAATTAATTTGTAAAATAACACCTCTCCAAAAGAAATGTATTAAATCACAATCATCTGCTTCTATTAATACTTTTACTACATTATTTTCTAAGTTGGCAATTGGTATAATTTTGAATTGATAATAATTTAACAGATTTTCTTTTATATTTCTAGCAATATTTGCAAATGCCCAATCTTCTGTGTCTATTACTAGGGCTATTTTTTTCATTTTTTATATTTCCTCCCTCAAAGAGTATAATTAAATTATTTATTCTCCTAAACATATTCCTATACTTTTAGCCGTTTTAAATAAATCATGGTCTCTTGTTACTTTTCTTATGTTGCTTTCAGCAGTATTTCCTGAAACTGCTCCCATTACTTTATTATTTCCTACAACATCTTCTAGTGGTACACTATTTAATTTTCCATCTTTAATAACTGTTAAAACTCCAAATTTTCCTTCTATAGCAAGTTCCATGGCCTTAGCACCATATTTAGTAGATAATACTCTATCAAATGCTACTGGTGTACCTCCTCTTTGCATATAACCTAATGTTGTATTTCTAGCATCTAATCCAGTTAGTTCTTGCAATTCTTTTGCAACTTTGTCTCCAACTCCTCCTAATTTTGTGTTGTCAACTCCTGCACCGTTATCTCTAATGTTTTCTACTGTTATTGTTCCACCTTTTGGCATTGCACCTTCTGCAACAACAACTACACTAAAATTCTTTCCTTTTTCTTTTCTTTCCTCTATTTTTTTTGCAGCTATGTTAATATCATATGGAATTTCTGGAATTAATGCAATATCTGCTCCTCCGGCAATTGCTGCCTCTAGTGCAATCCATCCTGCATATCTTCCCATTACTTCTAAAACCATAATTCTATGATGTGTTTCTCCTGTTGTATGCAATCTATCGATTGCTTCCATTGCAACAGATACAGCTGTATTAAAACCAAATGTAATTTCAGTACATGCTACGTCATTATCTATTGTTTTTGGAATACCAATAACGTTAACACCTTTTAAAGAAAAATCTCTAGCTGACTTTTGTGTTCCGTCTCCTCCCAATGTAAAAATACAATCAAACTCATCATTTTTTATATTCTCTACACATATATCTGATAAATCTTTATAAACAACTTGTCCATTTTCTTCTAATTTGTAATTAAAAACATTAGCATTTGTAGATGAACCAATAATTGAACCACCTTTGTGGAGAATTCCAGATGCTGTTGTAGCAGAATCTAATTTAATAAAGTCATTTTTTAACAAACCCCTATAACCATCTATAAATCCATAACATTCAATTCCATTTGTTTCAGCTGTTTTGACTATTCCTCTAATTACTGCATTAAAACCTGGTGCATCTCCACCATTAGCTAATATTGCAACTTTTTTTATCATTTTTCATCTTCCTTTCTTATTTTATAATTAAAAATACTGTGAATTTAATAATTTAAACATGCAAAAAGCATATAAGTAGTTCTTTATGTATGTGAAAATAACTTTTGAATCGGAATTTGATGTTATTTAAACACAATTACTTTTAACTTATACATGTATTATATCAATAATTTAAGAAATTACAACATTTTTTTTATTTTTTATTATATATTTTCTAATCCTCCTTTTAAATTATAAATATTATCATATCCTAAATCTTCTAAAATTTTAAATGCCTTTTTACTTCTTAAGCCACTTTGGCAGTATAGTAATATCTTTTTGCTTTTATCTATTTGTTGTATTGTTAATTTTATTTCTGAAAGCGGCATATTTATTGCTCCATTAATATGACCTTCCTTATATTCTTTTCTTGATCTAACATCTATTATAATATAGTTATCTTTTTTTATTTCCTGATAAGAAATTTCTTTTACTTCTCTTTTTAATTTTTTGCTTATACTTTTTTTAAATTTTTTTAAATATTTCAACATCTTTTTTTCACTCTTTTCTATAATGTATTCTCTTATATTGTATTCTTATTGTCATTTTTTTGTTATTTAATTGTAATATATGTTATTTTCATTTAAAACAATATTATTTTAGTATTATAACTAATATATAGCCAATTTAAGGTGATTTGTTATTTAGCAATATTTCGTTTTTATTTCAATAATATAACAATAATATTACATTTTTGTAATGTTATGTAATCTTTTTTATGTTTTTAGTTTACATATATCTTTTGTTTTTTTATTGTGGATATTGTGGATAACTATGTGAATAATTGAATTTACTATTATTTATTTTATTTTTTTCAACATAAAAATAATTTTATTGTTTACATTTATTTATTATAAAATTATTTATATAAATTATGTGTACTAAATTATAATGTTTAAATTTATTAAAAAGATTTTATAGTCTTACTTTTTCAATTAATTTTATCTATAAAGAATTAATTGAAATAGAAATTGTTGTATTTTTATGTAATATGATTATTGAATAAATTCTTTATTAGATAAAAAAGGTGTTATAAATTACACATTTATAACACCTTTTTTATATTTAAGATATACTTCTATTTAATTATACATACTGCTAATATAATTATTCCTATAACAACTCTATAAATTGCAAATATTTTAAAACTGCCCTTTTTTAAATAGTCTAATAAAAATTTTATTACTATAACACCTGTTATAAAACTAGCTAGAATGCCTAATATAAGTGCTAAATTAAATTCAAAACTTGCTAAATCAAATATTACAGCAGCTAAAGTAATTGGCATTGCAAGCATAAAAGAAAGTTTAGCTGCACTTTCTCTATCTATTTTTAAAAATCTTGCAACTGTCATTGTGATTCCAGATCTGGATACACCAGGGAATGCTGCAGCTATTGCTTGTGACATTCCAACAAATACTGTTTGTTTTAATGTTATATTATTATATTTGACACTTGATTTTGATTTTTTATCTGCATAATATAAAATAATACCCATAATTATTAATGTACATGCTATAATTGCCATTTGAAAATTAATGTCATCTCCAACAATTAATTCTGATATTTTATCTAATACCAAGCTAAGTATTCCAGCTGGTATTGTTGCTATTACTAGGTACCAAAACATTTTTCCTTCTGTTGAAGATTCTTTTTTTACTATTTGTTTATATCCACCTTTTAATAGTTCTACCCAATCTTTAAAAAAGAAAATTACTAAAGCTAATAATGTTCCTATATGTAGTGCTACATCCATTCCTTCTGATAACATTTCCCAATTAAATAGCCATGGAAATACATTTAAATGTCCTGAACTTGATATTGGTAAAAATTCTGTTAAACCTTGTACAATTCCTAGTATAATTGCATGTGTAACTGTCATTTTATTTTCCTTCTTTCTTTAAATATTATAATAGTTTTATATATCAATTTCTTTTACTAAATTATATAATGTTTCTTTTATAAATTCTGCAGATGTAACTGGTGCGATTTTTCCTGGTAGAGATAATGCCCATACAAATTTAATTTTTCTTTCTTTAATAACATCTTTATCAACTCCTCCTGGATTAGATGCTAAGTCTATTACCAATGCATCATTTTTTACTTCTTTTAGAGCATCTCTGTCTAAAACTATATAAGGAATAGTATTAATAATTACATCAAATTTGTTTAAATTTTCTTTTAATTCCGATAATGGTATTGGATTATATCCATATGCTTTAATCCATGCTAAGTCTGAATTTTTTCTTGCTTCACACGATACCTTTGCTCCTATTCCATTTAACATATGTGACAATACTTTTCCTATTCTACCAAAACCTAAAATTAATATATTACTACCATGTAGATTTTTTTGTGTTTCTTCTATCGCTATTTTTATTGCACCTTCTGCTGTTGATATAGCATTTAAAACAGATAATTCTTCTCTTTTTAGTATATCAATTATTTGAACATTATTATCTGCTGCAATTTGAAATATTTCTTGTTTAATTGAGCCTACTACTAAGGTTTTTCCTTTTGATAATTTTATTAATTCGTCTATATAAATTTCATTATTACTAAAAGGTGCATTTATAGTTTTTCCATTACTTGAAAAAGGAATCGGACCAACTATAATGTTAGATGATTCTATTGCTTCTTGTATACTATCACATTTTTTTGTTTCTACATAATCACTTTTTTCTAAGCCATATGTAAATACTTCCGCACCTTCATTAACTAAAATTTCTGATAAATTTACTAATCGTAAGTCTCCACCTATTATTGATATTTTATTAATCATTAAAATCACTATCCCTTCAATTTATTATATTAATTAATAGTGTTTTTATGATATATTACTATTGTTCTCTTTGCCTTTCTATATTTTTTTCTTTAGTATTATACCTAACACCTATTTCTCTATAATTTAGTTTTCCTACTAGCTTATAGGTTTCTTCTAAATGTTCTTTAATTTTTAATTCTTTATTAGATAATTTATATTGTTTAGGTTCTATATCTTCTTCATCTATAGATGGATAATTAATATATCCTTTTATTGGAATAAATATTGTTTCTTCCATTGCCTTTTTATATAAATTATTATCTAACTCGATTGCTAAATTTAAATATTGTGATGCTGTTTCTTTATTACCTTTAATCATGTAAATTTTTGCAAGTTCAAAGTATGCATGAGGACTTAATTCAGAATTTTCTAAACATTTATTAAAATATATTTCTGCTTCATCCAATTCTCCTAAAATTAGTTCTATCATTGCTATATTGTAACTTGTATTATATTCTAATGTATTAATTATTGCCGCTTTTTCATAACATGTTTTTGCACTAGAGAAATCGTTTAACATTGTATATATCATTCCCATATTATAATATATATCAAAATTATTTGGATAATATTTTAAGCTTTCGTTCATAACACTAATTGCTTCTTTATATCTTTCTTTTTCACATAAAGCATCACTAAGTGCAATTGAAGCCTCTAAATAATCTGGTTTTTTGTTTACTAATTTTATTAACATATCTAGAGAATCATCTTTATTTCCCAATTCTTGTAATAAGATTGCTATTTTGTAATATGATTCATATGCTTCTCCATCTAAATCTACAATCTTTACATATTCATCAATTGCTCTTCTAATTCCTCCCTCAAGCTCATATATTTCTGCTAACATTTTATGAGCCACTTTACTATTATCATTTTTTTCTATTAATATAAGTAGTATCTTTTTTGCTTGTTTTGTATTCTTAAATGCTAAGAACATTTTAGCAATTGCAACATCTATTAATTCAGATAAATCTATTTTTCTTTTTTCGCATATGAGAATAATAACTGGTATTCCTATAGATATAATATATATAATTGCTTTTATAAATAAATTAACGTTTATTTTTAAAATTAGTGTAATAAAACTAACAGCAATTCCCAAAGTTTCTAATATTAAACTTATTAAATATATAATATCATTTTTTTTCATCATCTTTAAAAATATTATAACAAAAAAAGCGATTGCAACTACATAAAAAAATATTCTTTCAATAATCATATTTATCACCTTTCAATATATTTATTTATCTATTTTAATCTATTTTTATCAAAAAGTCCACATAAATAAATAAAAAATACAGAATTTTTATTTATTTTTTACTATGAATTTTTTCTAAAAATAAATTATAACTTCATAAATTATCAAAGTATTATTTCATTTTACATTTTCTTTAATATAATATTTTACTCTTGAATATGCACTTTTCCTGATCATAATATAATTTGTATTTTATAAATCTTAATTATACTAATTTACTCACTTCTTAAAACTACTGCTGGATCCTTTTTAGATGCAGCTTTTGCTGGTATTAATCCTCCAATTAAAGTAAGAATTATACTCAATATTATTAACAATAATGCGTTTTTAAAATAAAGTGTTACTTCTAAAGGTATATTACCTGTAAAATGATGAAGTATTCCATTTATAGCAGGTATTATTGCATAAGATATTCCAATTCCATACAATCCAGAAAGTAATCCTATGATGAATGTTTCAGCATTAAATATTGACGATATATTTCTCTTTGAAGCACCAATAGATCTTAATATTCCTATTTCTTTTGTTCTTTCATATACAGAAATATATGTAATTATACCTATCATAATTGATGAAACTACAAGAGAAATAGATATAAATGCTATTAAAACATAAGTAACAGCATTTACTATTGTTTTAACTGAATCCATAAGTATACCTGTAGTATCAGTATAATTAATTACTTTATCATCCTCTCGTTCTTGCTCCATTTTGTCATTATATGAATCTATGAAATCTATAAATCGTTCTTTTCCATCAAAACTATTAAAATAAAAAGAAATATATGTTGGTTCTTCTTTATTTTGATATCCAAGAGATATTAGATTTGTTTTAGCAGTTTTTTGTGTATCTGTCATCATAGCTGTAACGATTCTTGTCATTTCTTCTTCTGTCATTTTTAATTGAAATGAATTTGCTATTGCATCTTTATCTACATTAAATGCAGATGCAAAACTACTAGTAAGATTATTTGTGAGTTCTCCTACTTTTGTTAGAATTGTTTTTTTCATTACCGCTTCTGTCATTACTTTTGCCATTTCATCTGCTGCTTTTTCTGTTTCTTTGCTATTAATAACTGATGATACAACAATATTTACAATATTTTTATCTACAATAATTTTTAAATCTTCTACATTTTTTTCAGTATCGTTAGGTGTTTCTGTATTATTATCAGCATTATTTGTATTGTTTTCAATTATATTTTGATTATTACTTACTGCTAAATTTGAGTTATCTATTTCTTGTTTAAACGACGATACTGTACTTGTATATGAAGGATAAATTACAACATATGCTTTCAATATACTAATTAAATATTTTGAATAAATTTCTTTCATTGGTATAATATAGTTTGTTTCCATAGAAGATAATATTTGTTTAGCTTCTTTTGTATTTAAATAATTAGAGATTATATTATTAATGTTATTTACTTTAATTTCTCCTTTAATACTATTAAACATTCCATTTGCTAATATGTTTAAATTATTTATAAATGTTTTTCTAGCAGGTGAAATATCTGTTGTTATAGAATTAGATATTTCTTCCATATAACTTTTAGTTTCCTTTTCCAATTTTTTTTGGTCTATTTTTATATTAAATGCACTTTCCAGTTTTTTATTATCTATACTAACTAAATCACCAAACTCTAAATTAAGATTGTTATTTTTACTATCAAATTTTGATCCTGAAAATACATCTATTTCTTCATTTTTTAATTGTTTTTTTACTATATCAGTTTTTGAAGAATAGTCAATTATATAATCTATTAAATCACTTGTATATGAAACACCAGGATTTAACATCATTGATGTAACTCCTTCTTTTGGACTAACAATTCCAACAATTTTTAAATTAATTGCATTATTATACAATTTTTTTAGAGATTCCTCATTTTCTGACATATCTTCATATAAATTATATTTTTTATTGTATTTATATACATCTGTTGGCATTATTAATTTTAATTCTACATTCATTAAATCTTCATATGAAAACGTAAGAGGTTCATTTTTTACTTTAACAGTTTCTCCATTCATTATTTTTGTTACAATATTAGATAATTCTTCTGTATCTCTTAATCCTAATGAATATACAAGTAAATCTGATATACTGTTTGGTTCAGATAATACAATCATCATTTCATCATATTTTTCAGGTAAATGTCCCATTAATACATCATATGAATTCTTTATAGAATCTTTATCATTCACCATTTGAGAATAAGATGAGGTCATGGATGTCATCATGCTAGAACTAAAATTAGATTTAAATAGATTACTAGGGTTTACCTTTGCTATTTTACCTGTACTATCGGTTGTATAAATTGTTGGTTCTACACTATATGAATACTGTATAGATGATACATCTTGTTCTATTTTTTCATTATTATTTTCTAAATAATTTTTGAAGCTTTTTAAATCATTTGCACTTAAATTAGATAACATTGTAGAAATATATTGTTCCTCTTTAACTGTTCCAGAATCATCATTTTCACTATTTTGTGTAGTCATAGATAATAGTGCACTTGTTATATCAGCAGATTCTTGCATAATTGTAAGTGGATAAGATGTTAGTGTGTCTTCTTGAATACTATCAACATAAGCTTGAAATCCATTAGATACTGCTTGAACTAATGCAATTCCAATAATACCTATTGAACCTGCAATGGATATTAAAATTGTTCTACCCTTTTTTGTTAACAAATTATTTAAACTCAACCTAAAAGCAGTCCAAAATTTCATAGATGTTCTTCCTATTTTTTTTGTTTCTTTTTTATTTTGTTTTTCATTTTCTATAATAGGATTTGAATCTTCTGTAATATTTCCATCTAAAATCTTGATAATTCTACTAGAATATTTTTCGGCGAGTTCTGGATTATGTGTTACCATTATAATTAACTTATCTTTAGATATTTTCTTTAATATTTCCATTACTTGCAAACTAGTATTTGTATCTAATGCACCTGTTGGTTCATCTGCAAGTATTATTTCAGGATTAGTAACTAATGCTCTAGCTATTGCAACTCTTTGCATCTGTCCACCAGACAATTGATTAGGTTTTTTATTAATATAGTCTTTTAATCCTACTTCTTCTAATGCTTTTATTGCTCTTTGTTTTCTTTCTTTTTTTGAAATTCCACCTATGGTTAAAGCAAGTTCAACATTAGATAAAATAGTTTGATGTGATATTAAATTATAACTTTGAAATATAAAACCAACTTTATAATTTCTATATGCATCCCAATCTCTATCTTTATATTTTTTTGTAGATTTACCATTAATAATAAGGTCTCCTGATGAATATCTATCTAACCCTCCTATAATATTTAGTAAAGTTGTTTTTCCACAACCACTTTGACCGAAGAATAGAAACAAATTCCGATTCTCTAAATTTTAAATTTATGCCTTTTAATGCTTCTACTCTTTCATTTCCTGTTATGTATGTCTTTTTTATGTTTTTTAATTCTAACATTTCAGACTCCTTTCAATACTAATGCTTATAAATTTTTATATAAGATATGTAAATGAATTTTATATTAATTTTAAAATTATTTTAAGAAATTTCCAACATCTCTTCATATACCATTCTTTTTAAAATTTTTGCCTTATCTTTTGTGTCTATATTTTCTTTACATACTACCGGATTTAAAATTGTTAATATAACATCTTGTTTTCTTTTTAATATTTTTCTTATTCCTTTTGGTTCTTTAAAAGTAAATAGCATTGGAATTATTGGTACTTGATTTTTTGCTGCTATATCAAATGCTCCATTTTTGAAACTTCTTATTTTATTACAATATGGAACTAAAGTAGCTTCTGGATAAAAATGTATTATATTATTTGTTCTTAGCAAATTTTCTATTTCGTTCATAAAATATTCTCTATTCTTAATGCTTTTAGGAATTGGTATAGCTCTTAACAATTTGATTAATTTTCTTATAAAAGGAATTTTAAAATTTTCTTCTGTAGTTGTATAATATATTCTTTTTGATATTGTAGCCAAGCCTATAATAGCACAATCTAAAAATAATACATGATTTGATACACTAATTGCTCCCGTTTTTATATTTTTAATATTTTCTTTTCCTTCTATCTTTAAATTATAAACTATTTTTGTAAGTATTTTTAAAATTGGAAATGCAATTCCATAATATACCATATTTGATATAAAAGAAAATATCTTTCCCTTTGATACATATTCATAGTTTTCATCTATATTAAACTCCAAATTTCTTTTAAATTTATCAATTGGCTCTTCTTCTAAATTTATATCTTTATTAGTTGCACTTTTGTTCATATTTTCTCCTCGTATTACTATTCAACTCACCTAAGATAAAGTCCGTTATTTTATTACAAGCATTTATATCAATATATTTTTTTTGATTATTAATTACTTCTTCTTGAGCTTTTTTATTATATAATAATTCTTTTGTATTTTTTACTACTTCTTTTATTGTATTACATTTTATAGACATTTTTCTACTATCAAAAAAATTTGCATTATAATTTTCACATCCTGGTATTGGCATAGTATGAATAAATGGCTTTCTCATTGTTGCAATTTCTGTTGTTGTTAATCCTCCTGGCTTAGTAAGTACGATTTCACTACATGAAATATACTCATTTATGCAATTTGTATATGTAATTCCAATTACATTTTCATTATTCTTGTATATGTTATTTAATTCATTAAATAATTTTTTATTATTACCACAAGATACAATAAAAGTAACTTCTTTGAGGTTTTTTAATAACTTTTTTAACATTTTTTCTATATTTCCAAATCCCATACTACCAGTTAATATTAATATATATTTTTTATCTTTTTCAAGTCCTAATTTTTCCTTAGATTCATCTTTATTATATTTTTTACTAAATTTTTTTGATACTGGTATTCCATATGGTAATAACTTTGATTCTTTTATACCTTTAGATAAAAAATCTTCTTTTAATTCTTCATTTGGAATAATAAAATAATCTGGATTTGTTTCTTCCCAGAATGGAATACATACATAATCTGTGGCTATTGCTATAAAATGAATATCTTTTCTTTTTTTAATAGAAGTTAATGCCTGTGCAGCAAATAAATGAGTTGTTACAATATAGTCATATCTGTTATCTTCTATATATTTTAAAAGTTTTCTTTTACTTAGACTATTTAATGCATATATAGGAGATTTAAGTTTTGTTTTACTATATAATTTTCCTAAACGATACACTTGTTTAAATAATTTTCCTGTTCCTTTTGTAGTTTTTAAATACAAATTGTTGACTTTATTCTTTATTTTTATATTAACTATATCTAAATATTCAACAAAATTAGCTTCTAAGCCTTTTTCAATTAAACTCTCCTGTATTGCTCTGGCTGCTGAATTATGACCTCCTCCTGTTCCACAGGATAATACTAAAACTTTTTTACTAATCATATTTTTTTCCTTTTTTATTTAATTTATTATAACATAATTTATGTAATTATTACATAGTAAATGAGCTTTATATTTTCTATACAATAAATTACAGGTATACTTTTAAATGTAAATAATCTAATT
>CANQZV010000040.1 GCA_947628425.1 uncultured Clostridia bacterium
ATAAATAATAATATCTATATTTTACCAATTATACTTATATTTATTAAATTATTTTTGCAAAAAACCGAAACTTAAATTTTACGCTATTACAAAATATTATATCCCTGTAATATTTCATCTTTATAACTCTATTTCTTTTTCTCTAGTTTTATGTTTTATCTGTTTTTCAGCATCTAATAAAGTATGATTTTCTATTTCAAAATCTCTAATTATGATTAGTTTCTATTTGAAATATTTATTGTACTATATAAAATGGAGAGATAAAATCTCTCCATTTTATTTTACTTCTAAAATATAATCTTTTAATCGTCTTCATTACTACATATATGCTTTCTTGTCATTTCAAGTAGGTTTAATTTAGAAAATCCAACCACTTGTGTTTTACTTCTATCTTTTTTAAGTTCTTCTGTTAATATTTCTATAATATTTTGTTTGTTTTCATCACTTTGCATGTCAATATAATCAATAATAATAATACCACCTATATCTCTTAATCTCAATTGTTTTGCTATTTCTATACTTGCTTGTTTATTTACTTTAAAAATTGTAGCTTCTGCATTATCTTTTCCAATATATTTTCCAGAGTTTACATCTATAGCCGTTAAAGCTTCTGTTTTATCTATTGAAATGAATCCACCACATTTTAACCATACTTTTCTTTTTTCTGCTTTTTCTATTTGATCATTTAAACTTACTTTATTTTCTAGTATATTTCCTTCTATTAATTCTAATTTTACATTTTCAGCTTCAAAGTTATTTATTACTTTGTTTATATAATTGTAATCTTCTTGATTATTTACAATTACTTTTTCTAAATCTTTATCTATTAAATCTAATAATAATTTTTTTATAATTCCATGTGTTTTATAAATTAGTTTTGGATATTTATTTTGTTTTACAGATTCTTCATAAAACTTTCTTATTTCGTTCCATTTATTTGATGTGATTTCTATATCTTTTCTTATATTTTCTTCGTTTTGATTGTTAGCAGATGTTCTTATAATTGCTCCACAATTCTCTGGTAAGTATTTTTTTACTATTTCTATTAATCTTTCTTTTTCTTTTTCATCTTCTATTTTTTTTGAAACTGTGATAATATCCGTATTGGGCATAAAAATAATATATCTACTATTAATACTTAAGTGTGTAGAAACTTTTGCTCCTTTTGAATCTGTAAAATCTTTTTTTACTTGTACTAATATTGGTGCTCCTATTTTTATAATATTTTTAACATTTTTCTTTTCAAAACTTTCTTTTTCCTTTGATATATCAACTTTTGGTAATATATCCTTTAAATGTATAAAAGTGTTTTTTTTCAGTCCTATATCAATAAAAGCCGCTTGCATTCCCTGTAGTATATCTTTAACTTTTCCTATATACATATTTCCTTCAATTCTATTAATTTTATCTGTTTCTATATATTTTTCTTTTAATTCTCCATCTTCTAATAAAAGAATTTGCTTTTTATTTAATTCTTTATTAATAATTATTTCCTTCATTAAAGTTATCCTTTCAATTGTATTTATTCATTGCTATATCAATTCCATTTTTTATTATTTCTTCTACTGAATTTGCAGCATTATATATTGCTTTTTGCAAAACTTTATATTCTTCATCTGGTATTTTTGTTAAAATATAATTTAATAAGTCATTTTTATATTGTGGATTTCCAATTCCTATTCTAATTCTTGGAAATGCTTCAGTATTTATTTCAGATACAACAGATTTCATTCCGTTATGTGTTCCTGGTCCACCTTGTTTTCTTATTTTTATACTTCCTGGTTCAATATCTAAATCATCATAAATTACAATTATATTATTAGCTTCTAATTTATAAAATTTTTTAAAGTTTCTAACTGCCTCACCACTTAAATTCATATATGTTTGAGGTTTTACTAATAAAACCTTTTCTTTTGCTATAGTTCCTATTCCATAAAGACTATTAAATTTGTTTTTATTTACTTTAATATTATAATTTATAGCTATTTGATTAATAACATCAAATCCCATATTATGCCTTGTTCTTGAATACTCTTCTTCTGGATTTCCTAAACCCACTATTAAATACATTTTTTCTTTCCTTTCTGTTTTATTTTACAATTTTTTTTGTAGATTTACAAGTATTATTTAAAATTATTAATCACTTTTTTAAGAGATTTTTCTAAAAACTAAATAGTTAAAACAGCATCAACAAAATTAAATAGTCTGCGTATAATGATTATCGGAGGAAAAGCACTTTTGCTTATTCTCCTTTTCTATATTTTATACTATATAACATTTGTTTGTATAAATCAAGCAGATAAAACCATTTTTTTACATTTTTTATATCTTATAAACTAAAATTTTTATATAAAAAATTTTTAAAATTATTTATCAAAAAAACCTTCAATATTTACTAATTAACACTTTTAAAATGTTAACCAATAAATATTAAAGGTTTATTATTCTTTGTATGTATTAAAATTACTGAATTTAAGCACTTTTTAATTCTAATCTTAACTTGTCTGCAATCATCGCTATAAATTCTGAGTTTGTTGGTTTTCCTTTTGCTGCTGAAATTGTATAACCAAAAATACTATCAACTGTTTCTGTTTGACCTCTTGTCCATGCTACTTCTATTGCATGACGAATTGCTCTTTCTACTCTTGATGGTGTTGTATGAAATTTTACAGCAATGTCTGGATATAATTGTTTTGTAATTTGATTAATAATATCAATGTTATTTACTACCATCATAATTGCTTCTCTTAAGTATTGATAGCCTTTAATATGTGCTGGAACTCCAACTTCATGAATTATATTTGTAACTAGAGCTTCCAAATTTTCTTGGTCTTTCTTTTTATCTGGTGATATTTCTATATATTGTGCCTTTATTTCTCTACTAGACATATTGTTATTTTTTAATTGTGATGGCTTAAAGTTTCTAATATCCTTTATTCTTCCAAGTAACATTTCAATATCAATTGGTTTAATTGCATAATATTCGGCACCTAATTCTAATGCTCTTTGTGTTATCTTATCTTGTCCTACTGCAGATAACATTATGCACATTGGTCTTTTTCTCATGTTTGCTTCATTTATTTTTTCCAAAACGCCAATACCATCTACGAATGGCATAATTACATCTATTAATGCAATATCTGGTTCTGTATTAAGTATCATTTCGACTGCTTGTTTACCGTCTCTTGCAATTGCAATTACTTCTAACTCCTCATCTTCCTCAATATAATTTGTTAATGTTCTAGCAAAATCTGGATTATCATCTGCTATTAAAATTGAAATTTTATCTTTCACTTTCTTTCCTCCTATAAAATAAAATTGTAAATTTTTTACAGTTCGAATTATATTCTTTTTTATTTTATATTGCAATAGTTTTTTGGAAATTTTTTCAAATTATTCTCAAAATCTTGGTGTTTCTAGGATTTTTTCGTGTTTGTTTTTTCCTTTTTTTTCATTTTAATTATATTAAAATCATTTATTTTTTCACTTTTTAAACATGTCTCATTATTTTTCGGCACAAATAGATTTAAAATTACATTATCAAAATATTCCTCTTTAATTATTTTTATACCATTATTCTGAATAAAATATTTAAATTTCTCCAAGTTAGCATATTTTATTTCTATATTATATATAAAACCTTCTTCTAAATTTGTAAATTTTGCTTTTTCAAAAGCATTTTTTGTAACCTTAGAATAAGCTTTTACTAATCCTCCTGTTCCTAATAAGATTCCTCCAAAATATCTGGTAACAATTACTAGAACATTAACAATATTTTGTTTAGATAATATAGTTAATATTGGTGCACCTGCTGTTCCAGATGGTTCCCCATCATCATTAAATCTTTCAATAATTTTGCCATTATCTAGAATTCTATAAGCATAACAATTATGCCTAGCATCATAATATTTCTTTTTTTGTTCTTTTATAATATTTTCTGCTTCTTCTTTACTTTCGACATAAAACACATTTGCTATAAATTTAGATTTTTTTTCTGTAATTTCATCAAATATATTATCTTTAATTGTATTATACATTTTTCTCCCTTTATCTAATAAAATATTAAAAATTATAATTTATTTTAGTAATCCTGCTGTATAACCTGTACTATATGCAATTTGTAAATTGAATCCTCCTGTGTATGCATCTACATCTATTATTTCACCAGCAAAATATAGGTTCTTTACAATTTTAGATTCCATTGTAGATGGGTTAATTTCTTTTATATTAATCCCTCCTGATGTAATAATTGCTTCTTCAATAGGTCTTGTTCCTTTTACCGTAAATTCTAAATTCTTTATTAATTTAACTAATTTTACCCTTTCTTCTTTTGTTATTTCATTTACTTTTTTCTCTGGACTTATTCCTGATTTTCTTATAATATAATTAATCATTTTTTTTGGAAGAAGCTTAAATAATGAATTTTTAAATTCTTTATTTATATAATTTTCAAAATCTCTTCTTATTCTAATATTTAATTGTTCTTCTGTTAATGCTGGTTTTAAGTCTATATATAATTTTATTTTTTCTTCATTTAATAATTTTTGTATATCTTTATATCTTATTAAATGTGCTGAACTGCTTAAAATAGTTGGACCAGAAACACCAAAATGAGTAAATAACATTTCTCCAAAGTCTTCATATATTTTTTTATTATTCACAATATTTTTTATATGAATTGAAACATTTTTTAAACTTAGTCCTTGCATTTCCATACAGTCTTCTTTTTCTTTTATTTCCAATGGAACTAATGATGCTTTTATTTCTTTTATTTCATGTCCAAAATTTCTAGCAAATTTATAACCATCACCTGTTGAACCTGTTACAGGGTATGACATTCCTCCTGTAGCAATAACTATTTTATCTGCCTCCAAATTTCCTAAATTATCTGTTTTTACAATAAATTTATTTTCCTTAATTATTTGTTTTACATTTATATTAATATATACATGTACATTATATTTTTTTAATTCATTTTCAAAAGCATTTAATACATCTATAGACTGATTAGAAAGAGGAAATACACGATTTCCTCTTTCTTCTTTTGTTTTTACCCCATTTTTTTCTAAAAATTTAATAATATCTATATTATTGTATTTTTGGAATGCACTATATAAAAACATTCCATTTCCAGGTATGTTTTTTATAAATTCTGTTATATCTAAACTACTGGTAATATTACATCTGCCTTTACCTGTAATTAGTAACTTTTTCCCTAAAGTATTATTTTTTTCTAGTAGTATTACTTCCATGTCTGGATAAGTACTTTTTGCAGTAATAGCAGCCATCATACCAGATGGCCCACCTCCTATAATGATTGTTTTCATATTTTACCTCTTTTATAACTTTTAACATCTATTTTTCATATATATTATTTATTGCAATTAAAACTGCAATTTTTCCATACTCATATGTTAATCCACCTTGCATATATGCAATGTATGGTTGTCTTATAGGGCCATCACAGCTAATTTCTATAGATGAGCCTTGTGTAAAACTGCCACTTGCCATAATTACTTTGTCATTATATCCTGGCATGTCCCATGGCTCTGGAATAGATTTTGAATCTATTGCTGAGCCCATCTGTATTCCTTTACAATATTGAATTAATTTTTCAGCACTTCCAAATTCTATATTTTGTACTATATCTGCTCTATTTTCATTATACTTTGGAGATACTTTGTATCCTAATTCTTCTAATATACAGCTTGCAAATATAGCAGTTTTTATACTACTTGCAACAACACTTGGTGCCATATAAATTCCTTGTAAAAAGCTTTTATTAATACCAAGTGTAGGTCCAACTTCTTTTCCCTGTCCTGGTACTGTTAATCTTTCTGCACAAAGTTCTATTAAATTTTTTCTTCCAGCAATATATGCTCCATTTGGTGCAATACCTCCACCTAAATTTTTTATTA
Organism: uncultured Clostridia bacterium; assembly: GCA_947628425.1. Classification (GTDB taxonomy): domain Bacteria; phylum Bacillota; class Clostridia; order TANB77; family CAG-508; genus HGM13634. Next base: position 5,919 of record CANQZV010000040.1, read on the forward strand.
ATGAACCCACTATTACATCTGCTCCTACTTCTAGTGGTGTTTTATTTTCTACAAATTCACAATAACAGTTATCTACCATTATAATAATTTCCTTATTTATGTTTTTTATCATGTGTATTACTTTTTCAAGCTTATTAATGCATAAACTTTCTCGTGTAGAATAACCCTTTGATCTTTGTATTTCTATTACTTTAATATTTCCTTTTTTTACTCGTTGTATTATTTTTTCATAGTCAAAATCATTCTCTTTCAAATCAATTTGCTCGTACTTAACACCAAATGATTGTAATGAACTCTTATTTTTTACTATACCTATTACTTCGTCTAATGTATCATATGGTTTTCCTGTAATACTAAGTAATGTGTCATTTGGTCTTAAAAGTGCAAATAGAGCAACTGTTAAAGCATGCGTACCTGATATAAATTGACTTCTTACAAGTGCTTCTTCTGCTCCTAATACCTCTGCAAATATTCTTTCTATTGCATCTCTCCCTATATCAGAATATCCATATCCTGTAGTAGAATTGAAGTGTATATCAGAAATATTATTATTTTGAAAGGCTTTTAGCACTTTTAAACTGTTATATATGCAATTTTCATCCACTTTTTTTATTTCTTTACATATTTTATTTTCTACTGTATTTGCTAAATTAATTAAATTTTCTTGTATTCCAAATTCTTTATACATATTTTTTCCTTTTTAATTATTAATTTTGATCATTTATCATATCTATATCATCTGTATAAAATATATTTTGATAGTTGTATACTACTTTATAATATTTACCAATAAAATCTATATCATCATTGTCTTTTAAATTATAAATTGGCTCTTGTATAACGTTACCCTTTTCGTCAATACAACCCCATTTTCCATCTTTTTTTATTCCTGCAAATCCATATTGATTAACTTGAGTTGCTTCATCATAAATATAGTCTACTTTTAGTTGCAAATTTTTATCTACAAATCCCCATTTTCCATCTTTTTCTTGTGGTATTAATGTTGGTTTTACTATATTTGCTATATTATTATTTGTTTCTTCTTCTTCGATTTCTTTTTCTTGCTTAATAGAGTCTTTATTTATTTCTTCACCTTTTAAATTAAAGTATTTCTCTTCCTCTCCATTTTTGGTATATATATAGTTTTCAGTAATATTTATATCTTCATATTGATTAGATAATATTTTTTTACCTTTTGTATTATAAACTCCTAATTTTGTACTTCTTGATAGAATAAATAAGTTTTCTACTCCACTATAATTAATCTCTTGATATTTAAAATCTATTACAACTTTCTTATTTCTAATTAATCCACATTGACCGTTTTTTCTTGCAATAATAAATACATTTTTATCTGTATCTTCTTTTTCAATATTTCCTATTCTTATAATTTCACTATATTCTGGTTTTAATAATGTTTTTTGTTCATTGTTCATATAGCCATATCTATATCCGTCTGATGTTTTTTCTCCAATAATATAACCTGATAGTTTATAGCTCTTATTTGGTGTGTAATATTCATCTCCAGATATATAATCATATTTTGTTTTAATTAGCTCTACTCCTTTATTATTTATTACTCCATATTTATTATCTTTTTTTACTAATAATTCTCCTTCTTTGTAATTTAGGCCCTCAATTTCATCATAAATTGCATCAATTATCTTTTCTCCTTTTAAATTAATTAGACCGTACTTATTATCTTTTTCATATTTTAATAAGTTCTTTTCATAAGGCATTGATGTTTCTATTCCATTTAAATGTATTGTATCAATATTATTATATGTTGTAAATAATTCTGTTCCTTGTTCATTTATTACTTTTGTTTTACACTCTCCTGTTTCTGCATTATAGTCATAATAACATACAAAGATTGGTTTAGATGGGTTTGGAATATGTACTTCATAGTACTCAGGATTAACTATTATTTTTCCAGTTGTATCTATTACTCCAATTTTGTTATTGCTTAATAAAACAAAATATTTTTCTTTATTAATTACCTCTACTTTATAATTTTTATTTATTTTATCAATTGTTATTTTCATAATGGGTATTAATAGTAAAATAATAATAATTGCTAAAATTTGTGTTTTATATTGTTTTATTAATTCAAAAATTTTTTTCATATTTATTTCCTCTTTTTTAATAATAATTATTTTACCTTTTTATTCTTCATATTCTTTAGTTAAATTTGGCTGATTTTTATAATACCAATAATTACTTCCTACTTTATATAATTGTGGAATATATATAAATATAAATATGAAAATAAATATTGATATTATAAAAGAAATTAAATTAATTTTAAATTTTGAATAACAATTCATAATTAAACCTCTAATAATGATTGGCAATTTTTAATTATATCTTCAGCTGTTATATTAAAATATTTCATTAATTCTTCACCTTTTCCAGATAGACCAAAAGTATCATTTATCCCCATCCTGTTTACTTTTTTAGGATAAAATTCCGATAACACCTCACACACACTACTTCCTAGTCCACCTATTATATTATGATCCTCAATTGTTATTATTTTGTTTGTTTCATTAGCTGATTTTATAATAATTTCTTTATCTATTGGTTTAATTGTATGTATATCAATTACTCTTATATCAATTCCTTGTTTTTTTAATTCTTCTTTAGCTTTTATAGCTTCTGCAACTGTAACTCCTGTTGCAATTACTGTTGCATCTTTTCCATCTCCAATTTGTTTTGCCTTTCCTATTTCAAATTTTTCAGTTTCATTATAAATTATAGGAGATGGTAGTCTACATAGTCTTAAATAAACTGGACCATCTATTTTTGATATTTCTTTTACTGCCCATCTTGTTTGTGTATCATCACTAGTAGATATAACAGTCATATTTGGAATTGTTCTCATCATACTAATATCTTCTATCATTTGATGAGTTGCTCCATCTTCTCCGGCTGTAACTCCACAATGAGTAGCACATATTTTTACATTTAATTTTGGATAAGCAATACTATTTCTTACTTGGTCATATGCTCTTCCTGCGGCGAATACTGCAAATGTACTTACAAATGGAATAAAACCAGAAGATGCCATACCTGCTGCAACTCCCATTAGGTTTTGTTCTGCAATACCAACATCAAAAAATCTATCTGGAAACTTTTCTGCAAAAATATCTGTTTTGGTTGTTTTAGATAAATCTGCGTCTAATACAACTATTTTTTTATTTTCTTCACCTATTTGTGCTAAAGCCTCTCCATAGCTTTGTCTTGTTGGTATTTTTTTATTAATATCCATTTTTCTTCCTCCAATATTATTTTTGCAATTTTTAATTTTTAATAACAGATTTTAATTATTTATATCATTTTTTAGCAAAAAAGTAAATCATAATTTAAAAAGTTTATCTATTTTTACCTATAATTTTGATAATTTCTATATTTTTTTATCTTGTTTTTATAAAAAAACTGGTATATAATACTTACATTAAAAAATTTTTAAAAAGGAATTGATGCTTATGGAATACAATTTTCAAGAAATAGAAAAAAAGTGGCAAAATTATTGGGAAAAAAATGAAACTTTTAAAACTGATGTATGGGATTTTTCAAAACCTAAATTTTATGTATTAGATATGTTTCCTTATCCATCAGGGCAAGGATTACATGTTGGACATCCAGAAGGTTACACTGCAACAGATATTATGTCTAGATTTAAAAGAATGCAAGGATACAATGTATTACACCCTATGGGATGGGATGCTTTTGGTCTTCCAGCTGAACAATATGCAATAAAAACCGGAAATCATCCAGATGGTTTTACAAAAAATAATATTGAAACATTTAAAAGGCAATTAAAAATGTTAGGATTTTCTTTTGATTGGGACAAAGAAATTTCTACATGTGACCCATCTTATTATAAATGGACACAATGGATTTTCAAACAATTATATAATGATGGCCTAGCAAAATTGATTGATATGCCTGTTAACTGGTGCGAAGAATTAGGCACTGTTTTAGCTAATGATGAAGTAATTGATGGAAAGAGTGAAAGAGGTGGCTATCCTGTTGTTCGTAAAAATATGAAACAATGGGTATTAGATATACCAGCTTATGCTGAAACATTGTTAGAAGGATTAGAAGATTTGGATTGGCCTGAATCTACTAAAGAAATTCAAAGAAATTGGATTGGAAAATCTATAGGTGCACATGTTCAATTTAAAATTGCAAACCATAATTTAACTTTTACTGTATTTACTACTAGAGCAGACACTTTATTTGGTGCAACTTATTGTGTTTTAGCACCAGAACATGAATTTATTGATACCATTACAACTGATGAATGCAAGAAGGCTGTACAAGAATATAAAAAGCAATGTGTTTCTAAGTCTGACTTAGAAAGAACAGAATTAAATAAAGAAAAGACTGGTGTATTTACAGGAGCATATGCAATTAATCCTGTAAATCGGAAAAGAAATTCCTATATGGATATCAGATTATGTTTTAGCATCTTATGGTACAGGAGCTATTATGGCCGTTCCAGCACACGATGAAAGAGATTATGCTTTTGCAAAAAAATTCGGGTTGGATATTATTCCTGTTCTAGAAGGTGGAGACATTTCTAAAGAAGCTTTTGTTGGAGACGGATTACATATTAACTCTGATTTTTTAAATGGATTAAATAAAGAAGACGCAATAAATAAAATGATAGCATGGCTTGAAGAAAAAGGAATTGGAGAAAGAAAAGTAAATTACAAATTAAGAGAATGGATATTTGCAAGACAACGCTATTGGGGTGAACCAATTCCAATTGTACATTTAGATGATGATATGGTTGTTTTGAGTGATGAAGATTTACCTTTAATTTTACCTAAGCTTGAGGACTATAGCCCATCTAAAGCAGGAGTTTCACCATTAGAAAAAGCTACTGATTGGGTAAATGTAACAATTAATGGAAAACATGGAAAAAGAGAAACAAGTACAATGCCTGGTAGTGCTGGTTCAAGTTGGTATTTCTTAAGATATATTGATCCACATAATAATAATGAATTAGCAAATAAAGAATTATTAAAATACTGGATGCCTGTTGATTTATATGTTGGCGGTCCAGAACATGCTGTAGGCCATTTACTATATTCAAGATTTTGGAATAATTATTTATATAACAAAGGAATTGTTCCTGTAAAAGAACCATTTGCAAAACTTCGTCATCAGGGTATGATACTTGGTACAAATGGAGAAAAAATGAGTAAATCTAAAGGAAATGTTATTAATCCAGATGATATGGTAAAACAATATGGTACAGACAGTTTAAGAGTTTATGAAATGTTTATGGGTCCATTAGATGCTGCGAAGCCATGGGATCCAAATGGAATAGATGGCTCTAAGAAATTTTTAGATAGAGTTTGGAGATTGTATACTCAAACATATAAAATTCAGAATAAAGAAAATAAGGCATTAGAACAAGTATATAATTATACAGTAAAAAAAGTAACAAATGATTATGAATCTATGTATTTTAATACAGCAATTAGTCAAATGATGATATTTATTAATACTGTTTATAAAGAAGATTGTTTTCCAAAAGAATATGCAGAAGGTTTCTTAAAATTATTAAATCCTATTGCTCCTCATATTACAGAAGAACTTTGGGAACAATTAGGACATAATGAAACAATATCATATGAAACTTGGCCTACATATGATGAAGAAAAATGTAAAGAAGAAAATTATAATTTACCAATACAAGTAAATGGAAAATTAAGAGCAACTTTAGAAATTCCTTATGATACTGAAGAGACTGTTATTAAAGAGAAAGCACATAAAATAGTAGCAAAGTATTTAGACGGAAAAACAATTATAAAAGAAATATATGTAAAAAATAAAATTTATAATATAGTTGTAAAATGATGTAAAGAGGAAAGAAAATTATTCTTTCCTCTTTTTGTAACATAAATGTAATATTTTTTTGTGCAAATTTTGTTGTATTTTAAGATATATAATAATATAATAGAATTGTATATAAATACAAAGGAATAAATTTTAGAAATAATTTCAAAATTTAATATTTTTTAAAACTAAATTCGTTCCTTAGGAAGGAAAGTTATTAATAATGAATATTGAATCTACTCTTCGAAAAGAAGGTATTGAAGTAATTGAAAAATTAAATAATTTAAAAGTCAATTCAATAGCTACTAATATTTCCAAAAAATTAGTAAGTACTTTCCCAGAACAAAACATAAATGAACATGACTTATTTATGAAGCTTTCTAGACTAAATATGTATGTTGCAAAAATACCAAATGGTGTGGCTGCAAAATATTTTTATAAAAATTCTTCTATATATTTTAGTGAAACAACAGATTTAGATAATTTAAATGATGTTGCTATTCATGAATGTATTCATGCATTACAATCTACCGTAAATAATAAGAATAAATTAGTAAAACTTGGCCTTTGTAATTTTGATGATATAAAACTATCTGGAATGGCTCTTAATGAAGCTGCCGTTCAGTTAATGACAATGAGATGTATAAAATCTAAATTTGATACTGTTAAATATTTTGATATAGAGCTACCTTCTAATAGTCCAAATTATTATGCTTTAGAGTGTAATTTAGTAAGGCAAATGGCATATATTACTGGTGAATATATATTATACAATAGTACTTTATATGGAAACGATAACTTTAAAAATAAATTTATTACATTAACAAGTAGAGAAGACTTTGAAATTATAAAAAACAACATAAATTCAATTATGTATTTAGAAGATAAATTACATGAGATATTAGAAAAAGTTCAATCAAGCGAAATTGTTACACCTTATATTGCAAAACTAATGAAAAAATCAAACAAAATTAAAGAAAATATAAAAAAAGGTTTTTTATTAACACAAAATAGAATTTTTACAAGCTTTTTTAATAACTTATTTGACTCATTATATTCGCCAAAAAGCATGGAAAATTTTAGAAATGCACTATATACATATAGAAATTTTATAGGTGTTAGTGACGATTATACATTTTTTAATGATTATTACATTACTAAAATGGCTGAATTAGAAAATAAATACAATAATGTGCCAAATACACCAATGGCATTAATACCAATTAGAAAAGAAACATTTATAGATGTTTTTATTAGAAAAATTAGAACTTTAATAAAAATAAGAAAAGAAACAATTTATGAAAAAGATGGTAATTAAATTAATTACCATCTTTTATTATCTTATTTTTCAAAAAATGTAAAAGAGAACCGTCCCCTTTTTCCACCGTCCACCTTTTTAAATCATAGACTTTCTATTTCTTCATTTGATAAACCTGTTATTTCCATAATTTCACTAACAACTATTCCTTTTTCTTTCATTTTTTTTGCTATTTCAGTTTTTTCTTTTTTCATACCCTTTATTTTTCCTCGTTCTTCGCCTATTATCTCTCCTTCAGCTTTTCCTCTTGCTTCTCCTTCTGCTCTTGCTCCCTCTAAATTTGTTATTTCATCTCT
>CANQZV010000041.1 GCA_947628425.1 uncultured Clostridia bacterium
ATTTTGAACTTCTATTATTTTATTTGACATATATTCACCTCCATTTTTATCAAATTACGAAAGATAAGAAATCGAAAAAATGTTGATTTTTCAATACTTTAAGCTGGTGTTTAGATAATTCGTATTATCCCAGTTGATGTTTGTTTTATTTTCGTTCACCTTTTCACTTCCTTACCATTCTCTGTTAATTCAATACTTTTTATATTTTAACATAAAAGCAAGCAATTTTCAACTAATTGCTTGCTTAATATAAATTGTAATTTGCCAGGATAATTTTATAATTTTTCAGACTATTTTTGAGCACATTTTTTCAAAATTAAGCCCTCCAAGCTAACGGGTATTCCCCGCCTCAAAGGGCTGTCGGGCGTAATTTTTCAAAAAAGTCTCAAAACAGTCTGAAATTTCTTTCGTTCTCTACAATAAGATTTTGGAAAAGAGAACCGTCCCTATTTCCATTTTATCTCTTTCCAGCATATTTTGTTTCTTTTTCTATAATATCAAATACATATCCTTCTGGTGTAATTAATTTTATATTTTCGTCATTTTCTCTTGTTATAGAACTTTCTTTAAATAAATCATCGCTTTTCAATCTTTCTTCATATCTATCCATAAATTTTTTGCTTGTCATTTCGTTTAAATTTTTTTCTATTAATATATCATTTCTTATTGTATCTATTTCATTTTTGTATATTTTGTATTTTGTTTGATCTATTGAAATTTCTGTATTCTTTAATGTTTCATTATCTTCAAAAATCTTTACTGATACTGATGTTAATATTAGTAATATTACTATTATTAATATTATCGATATTAAAGTAATTCCTTTACAGTTAGATATATTATATTTTTTATACATTTTCTCTCACTCCATTTTAAGATATTTTTGTAAAAAATATTGTAATAGATTTTTTTATTTTAATATTTGTAAATTTTATTAGTCTATTAATATACTTTATTACATAGTTCTATAATTATTTTTATCTGCTCTATCATCGTATTTTCTATCATATGCATCATTTTTATAAAAGAAATCTGTTTTCTTATCTACAGGTTTTATTTCTTGTTTTTTATCATATAGTAATATAAAAAATGCAAATATTGGAATTGCAAGTTCTATTAATAATATTATTGCTTGAATTGCAGTATCCATTGATATTACACCAGAATTAATTGCTGGTAAAATATTAATAAGTTCTGTTCCATAATATATAAGAGATATTAGTAAATATATAATTCCTCCTATTAATTTAGTTTTTGTAAATAATATAATGCAAACTAATGTTATTAATATTATTCCTATTTCTAAATATTCATTAGAAACTGTGACTGGAAAATCTATTCCTAAAACTGTTGTAAATAATGCTATAAATCTAAATATTAATAACATTACCATAAACATAATAATTAAGTAATGTGACATTGTTTTTGTACTCATTTTTTTCACCTCTATTTTAATTTTAACATATGAAATTTTAAAAAACAACAAATTATTACAAGAAACTTAATTTCTTTTTGCTTGTTTACCATGCCCAATTTTTTCCTTTAATTTATATATTACACTATTAGTTTTACGTAAAAAGAAACGTCAAAACATAAACGTTTCTTTTTACATTTCCTTAATGATTATTTATATGAAACACAAAAAGACATCTTTTGATAAGATGCCTTTTTCTTGTTATACATTTATTATTCTGCTGATTCCTCTGTTTCTGGAGCTTCATAAGCTTCTAGTACAGCTTTTTGAATTTTCTCTCTAGTTTCAGCATTAATTGGATGAGCTATATCTTTGAATTCTCCGTTTGGAGTTTTTCTACTTGGCATAGCTATAAATAATCCATTTTGACTTTCGATAACTTTTATGTCATGAACTGCAAACTCGTTATCGAATGTTACAGAAGCAACAGCTTTCATTCTGTTTTCTGAATTTACTTTTCTTAAACGTACGTCTGTTATTTGCATTTTGTGCACCGCCTTCCATTGTTTTTATGTACAATTTATCTTGTACATTTTTATTATTCGTCAAAAAAAAATTTTTTCCTTCTATTTTTTACAAAATATTAAAATTATTTTGTATATATTTTTTTATTTTTATTTTTTCAATTTATATCTTTTTTATGCATATAATAAATTAATAATTTATTATATTTGTATTGAAAAAAATAAAATAAAAGTATATAATCAGTTTGAAATTAAATAAAGGAGCGAGTAACTTTGGCTAATATTAATATTTTAAATAATTATAAACATGTACATATGCTAGGTATTGGTGGAGTTAGCATGAGCGGTATTGCTGAAATTTTAAGGAATTGGAATTTTATTGTTACTGGAAGTGATTCTACTTTTTCACCAATTATTCAAAAATTACAAAAGAATGGAATAAAAGTTACAATAGGGCATGATTTTGAAAGTTTATCTAAATCTGATGTTGTAGTATATAGTGCAGCTATTAAACAGTCAGATCCTGAAATTTTAGAGGCTAAAAAATTAAATATTCCTATTATAGAAAGAGCAGATTTTCTTGGTAAAATTACATCTTGTTTTGAAAACACAATTTGTATTTCTGGTACTCATGGAAAAACAACTACAACTTCTATGATTTCTTGCTGCTTTCTAAAAGCAAATGTTGATCCAAATATACAAGTAGGTGCTATTTTAAAAGAAATTGATGGAAATTCTAGAGTTGGTAATAGCGATTATTTTATTTTAGAAGCTTGCGAATATGTTGAAAGTTTTCTAAAGTTTTCACCTAAAGCTGAAATTATATTAAATATAGATAATGATCATCTTGATTATTTTAAAACTTTCGATAATATAAAAAATGCTTTTGTTAAATATGTTAATTTATTACCTAAAGATGGTGTTCTAATATTAAATGCAGATGATCCTAATTGTATGGACTTACGAAAACATTCAGCTGCATTAACAATTACTTACGGAATAGAAAATAAATATGCAAATTATATTGCTAAAAATATTTCTTTTAATAAAAACGGCTTTCCTACCTTTGATGTTTATCATAACAATAATTTTTATGCTACTATAAAGTTATCTATCGCTGGAATTCATAATGTTTCTAATGCTCTTGCATGTATAGCTTTATGTGATTATTATAAATTACCAAAAATGAACATTAAAGATGCGTTATTTACTTTTACTGGTGCTAGTAGAAGATTAGAATATAAAGGAATGTTCAATGGTGCTAGTTTATTTGACGATTATGCACATCATCCAACAGAAATTAGAGCTACTGCTAATTCAATTAAGAATAAAGAATATAATAAATCTTGGGTTGTATTTCAACCTCACACATATAGTAGAACCAAAAATCTTTTAAAAGATTTTGCAAATTCTTTAATAAACTTTGATAATATAATTATTACGGATATATATGCTGCACGAGAAGATAATATTTATAATATATCTTCACAAGATTTAGTAAATCAAATTCAATCTTTAGGGAAAAAGGCACTTTACATATCAGATTTCAATAATATTGCAACTTATTTAAAAAATCATGTTTCTAATAATGATATTGTTATCTCTTTAGGGGCAGGCACAATAACAAATTTATCTAAATATTTAATTTGAAATATTTCTTATAATAAAATTTTAAAAAAATAATAAATCACTTTATAATAAAAATATAGAATACTCTTATTATACTACTAATGTAGTAAGAGTATTCTATATTTTTATTATTTTTTAGCATTTATTCTTTTTCTATTAATTTAAGATGTACTTTCCTTTTTATATTTAAATATACATTTTCTTTTAATAAAATCTGCAAATTCATTTGGAGTTCCTATTTCAAATCCATCTTTACTAATAATTAATGAATGTTCTTCATCCGTATATAAAAAGAAATATTTATTTGTTTCAAATACTTTATATAGTTTTAAATACGAAATTCTATCGAACTTTCTTCCGCATTTAATTTTTATGTAATTTTTATAGAAATAGAATGTAAACTTTTTTTCATCTTTGATTATTTTTTTATTACTTTTAGATTGTTTATCTATTTTAAATTGCTGAATTAGATAAATAAGAATTCCTAGGGCAAGTAATATTATAATAACTTTCCAGTTATTATGAATTATATTAAAAATTAGTATATAAATAATACATAATAAAATTAATAAAAATTTTGCAATTGTTTTTATGGTATATTTACTTTGATGAAATTTTATAAAAGCATTATAATTTTCTTTTGTATATTTTGTATTATTTTTAAATAAAATTTTCATATATTATTCCTTTTTATTATTATTTTTATCTAAAGATTTTATTTTTTTATTAATTACTTTTTTTGTTTTATTTAGTCTTTCATCAATTATTTCTTTAGTTTCATCTATTTTTTGATCTATTTCTTCTTTTGTTTTTTCAATTTTTTCTTTTACTTTTGTTTTTATTGTTTGTAATTTTGGATATGCATTAATTAAACGTTTTTGTGCAAATGCTTTTGGTTTTCCTAATAAAATTTCTCTAACCTTTTTAGTTATTTCTTCTGTATTGTCTTCTTTGTTTTCATTACTTACAGAAACTGTTGTGCTCTTTATTTTATATATAGTTATTAAAGATATAATCACATCTGCTATATATATTGTAAATACTATACAAGATATAATATTTAGCATATCATTAGATAAAGAATTTAACTTTCCTAAAAAAAATGGATTTGATATATACATTATTATGATTCCTAATATTCCAAATGGAATAATTGTACCTAAATATACTCTTCCATTTATGTTAAATTTTTTATTGCTATAATCCCACCATCTTAAATTAAATACTTTTTCCATTACATAACTTGTTAAATATTCTAAAACTCCACATAATAATATTGCCATTATAAACAAAGTAAAAGGATCATTTAAATATTTATTTAATAATAATGTAATTAATATTGCACCACATCCATATATAGGGCAATATGGTCCAATTAAAAAACCTCTATTTACAAATTTTTTTAATTCTACAATTGAACAAATAACTTCCATTATCCATCCAATAATTGAATAAATAATAAATAATAAAAAATATATTTTTAGTTGTGTAAACATTTTCGTCTCCTATTTTTTTATATATCATATCACTATTTTATTAAAAAATAAATACTTTGTTTATATTTTTTCATCTATAAGGTTCACAAGTTCAATTTTAACACAACTTAATTTATTTTTAATATACTAAACATGCATTTTTTAATTGATTGTTGTAGATGTTCTCCCTATACCAACAACATCTTCTTGAATTGATCTCCAAGTATTACATCCTACTATACCATCAGTAGATAAACCTCTACTTCTTTGATAACTTATAACAGCATTTCTGGTTTGCGTTCCAAATATACCATCTAATCCTCCTGTTGTATAACCTAATGTATTTAAGCCATCCTGTGCAACTAATACATATACTCCTCTGCTTCCTTGCCTTATTAATGGATAGCCACCTGATGAACAAGCTGATGGATATGATCTTTTATCAAAATGAACCCATGTTGGAGTTAATGATGCAGGTTCTACATAACTCCAAACTCCTGAACTTATTGCTACATTTCTAATTCTATTTCTTTGTGTATTAGACAATGTTTGTGCTACATCAAATGCAACTCCTGCATAATGTTGGCTTTGTCCCGAGTGTCCTCCTTCCCATGATCTTTTAAATGCAAAGCCAACTGGAATTGGACCTCCATACAAATACCTCGTTGAATTCCATGCTCTCATTGTGTTTCTTGTAGTCCACAAAATATTACTATTACTAGAACCTCTAAATTCTCTAACTTTTAATGTTCCATTAGTATTATATGGCATACTATCATTTTCACTTCTTGTATATGTTTCCATTCTGTTTGTATCATTATTATATATTAAAACTTTAGCCATAAAAAACCTCCATAAATATAATTCTATTTATATTTTATGAAGGTTCTTAAATTTGGTTAATTATTTATATTTCTATAAGTTTATAATTTATATTTTCTTTATTTAAAATTTCTATTTCTCTTTTAGTACATGTAAAAATAATAACTTGATTGTCTTTATATTCTTTTGATATATATTTTAATATATTTTCTAGTCTTTCATTATCATAATATGCAAATGCCTCGTCTAAAATAATTGGCATTTTTTCTTTTGTTATTTCTTCTATTGTAGCTAACCTTAAAGATAAATATAGCTGGTCTATTGTCCCAATACTTAAATTTTCTGAATTTATATATTCTCCATTTTTATCCTCTACTATTATTTCTCCTAATGTATTAATTCTTACATTTTTATATTTTCCACTTGATATTTTATCTATCGTATTTGATAATTTTTCTGTAAATTTTGGAGTAATTTCTTCTTTCATTTTGTTATATGCAATTTCTAAGAATTCTATTGCTTTTTGTATTTCTTCTCTTTTTTGTTGTAATTCTTCTCTATCTTCTTCTAGGTTTTTAACCTCTTCTATTAAACAAATATATTTTTCCAATTTAGACCTTATATTGTTATTATCAATTTCTATAGTATGTAAATTTAATGTTAATTCATTTATATTACTTTGAATTTCATTCATTTCTTCTGCTATTGTGTTTATATCTTTTATATTATAATTTTTGCATATATTTATTATTTCATTATTATAATCTTTTTCTAATTTATCTAATTCGTTTTCTTGCGTTTTTTGTTTGTTTTCTAACTCTTTTAAATTTTCCTTATATTCCTTTCTTTTTAACTTTATTACATTCTTTTTCTTATTGCTTAATATTAGTAAAACTATAATATAAATAAATGTAATTATAATTGGTATTATTTTTATAATTTTTTCTATAAATATAAAAGATAAAATACTTATAACAATTAATAAAAATATTATTATTTTGTTAGTTTTACTGACTTTGGTGTCATTTATTTTATTTTCTTTCTTATAGGTTTCTTCATAATTTAAAATTTTTTGTTTTGTATCTTCGACTAATTTTTTAGCAACATTAATTGCTGTTTCTTTAGATTTTGCTTTATCTACTAGTATATTTGCTTTTTTTAGTATTTCTAATTTTTCTTTTTGATTTGTTATTTCCTTTTTTTTATTTTTTATAGTTTCTTCTATTTCAAATTTTTCTTCTTGATACTTTTCTAACTGTGGTATTTCATTTTCTATTTGATCAATTCTTTTTTCTATTAAATTAATAGGTTTTTCTTTAGTATTATTTGTACCAATTTCATCGTTTATTTTTTTCTTAAGTTTTGATACTATTTTTACATATGATGTATTATCTTCTCCTGTTCCTAAAATATTAGATATTTTTTGTATAATATTATTTTGACTTTTTTCGTCTAACTTTACTTCTCCTTGTTTTGTAATTACTGAAGATAAGAATATATCTTCTTCTAAACCAGTTTGTTCATAAAAGAAATTATTTCCTTTTATTTTATCAATATTGAATTTTTTACTAATATCTTCCATATTATTATTAAATATTTTTGGATTTTTCTTTTTAAAGTCTCTATATACTTCATAACTTTCTTCATTATCCAATTCATACTTTATTTTTCCAGAAAATTCTTCTGCCTTCCATGGCTTAAATTTTTCTATATCTGGAATAATTTGTCCATTTTTATTTCTAGATAATCCATAAAACATACCAGTTATAAATTTTAATAATGTAGATTTTCCCGCTTCATTTTTTCCATAAATGATATTTATATTTTTATTGAATTGTATTTCTTTATTTTCTAATTTACCAAATCCATTAATTTTTAGCTCATTTAGTCTCATATTAGTTTACCTCTTTTTTGTTTTTATAAATTGCATTTAATCCTATTTCAATAATTCTTAAGATTTCTTCTTTATTAGAGTTATCTTCATTTATCTGCCCTAAAAGTTCTTTTACAAATATACCCTTTAGACTTTTTTCTTTTGAAATTTTTTCTATATCGTATTGTGTTTTACTTATGTCTTTTAATTTTATTACTTGTTTATCTTCTATATATTTTAATATTCTATTAATATCTATTTCTATATTTTTATTTCCACACAATAGATATTCATAATACTTATTATTTTGTCTACTTAGTTGATTTATTTTTTCAATTAATGCTTCTTCTGAATATATAGATGTTATATCTAATTCTTCCTTAACAAATTCTTTAGTGTCTATAGGTATAAAGTTAATTAATATTTCTTTAGTATTTTCATTTATATTTCCTTCTATCATGCCATGTTTTTCTAGCTCGTCAAATCCTCCTGCAATTAGAGAGCCAGGGTACACTGCTTTTAAATTATCTGTATTTTTTTTGTGAATATGTCCTAATGCAACATAATTAAATTTTGAATTTGTTAGTGTTGTTTCTAATATGGGATTATATTCTCCTATTTCTTTATTTGCCCCATTTAAATCTGAATGCATTAATAAAATATTTAGTTTGTTTTCATCTAAATTTTCTGGTAATTCTATTTGTTTTGAATAAAAATCGGTAAAACCATATCCATAAATATTAATATTGTCTTTTTCTATTTTTTCTAGTTTTGTAAATATTTTTACATTTTTATTCCAGTTAAATTTATTGTAATAAGAATTTTTTATATATGGATCGTGATTTCCCGGAGTTATGTATATACTTGTATTTTCTATTTGTTTAAAACAATCATTAATATATTCTATTGTGCTTCTTCTTACATATTCATGTTCATATAAATCACCTGTTATAAATAAATATTCTATATTATTTTCTTTTATATATTCTATTGCTTTGTTAAAAATTTGTCTTTGTTCTAATCTTCTAGCTTCTGATAATCCATTTCTTTCTAAAACTGTAAATGGTTTATCAAAATGTATATCTGCAATATGTATAAATTTCATACTTTTCTCCTATTTTTAAATTAAATAATTGACTTTTTTAAATTGTACTACATTTATAAAGGTAAAAAATGGTTGCCAAAATATTTAAAAATAAACCATTCTTTTTTTAAGCAGAATGGTTTATTTTTATTATTCATTATCATCAATCGGACCAAATAGTTCATCAAATTTATCTTCTAGTTCTTTTTGTAAATCAATTTCTCTATTTTCTTCCTTTGATGTTTCTTTTTCTTCCTCATTTGGAAGCATTGGTGCTTCTTCTTTTTTTATTTCATCTGCAACTGCTATTTTTACTGGTTCTTTTTCTTCATCTTCAAATAAATCATCTAAAGATTCTACTTTCAAATCATCTACTTTGCTCTTTTCTTTATTCTTTTCTGGAACATATGGATTGTATGGATTAAATTTTCTCCATTCTCCTCTTTCTATTCCTTGATATTCATTATGATTAATTACATGGCTTTGTAGATTTCTGACTAGTAGTGGTTTTTCAAAATAGTAATATTTTCTTGCTTTTATTGGTTTTAGACCTTTTTCAAAAATAATACATAAATCATTATCCATTCTTCTTAGTTCATCTGGTGTCATAAGAGCTCTTGCCATAATTTGCTCTGATGCATTATACCCCTGTGTCCAGAAGTTGTGTTTATCTCTATTTTTTGATAATTGATCTTTTGTTATTGTTTTTTCTCCTAGTGCTTTAGAAAAATATTCAACTGTTTTTTGAGAGTTACTTCCTAGGAATACATGAGTATCACAGTTACCAATAATTGTTTCATATGATTTTTCGTATACAGCTTCCAATTGGTCTAAATTTTGTAGAATAACACTAAATGATATTTTTCTACTTCTTGATGTAGATATTTTTTTATCAAAATCTGGTACTTTACCAATATTTGCAAACTCATCTAATATAAAATATGTTTGTAGTGGTAATGCTCCTCCATTTTTATCTGCAAAATTATATAATTGTTGTATCATTTGAGAGAAGAAAATAGTTAGCAAGAAGTCATATGCTGTATGAGTATCTGATGATATAACATACACTGCGGTTTTTTTCATTCCTATTTCTTCAAAGTTAATTGTATCTGTTGAAGTTAATTCTGCAATTTCTTTTGAATCAAATTTACCTAATTTTGATTGTAATGATGATAAAATTGATCCAAATGTTTTTTCTGGTGCAATTTCTATAGATTTATAGTACATTCTAGCTGGGTGGTCATATGGAAGTTGATTAATAAGTTCTGAAAGCATATTATTTCCGCCATTATTATTCGCTGCCCTTACTAATTCAGAACAACTTGCTAAGTTCCATTCTTCTTCTGGTCTTGTGGCAATTAAATAATAAATTAATGCTTTAAGTAGCATTTCTGCCATATCATCCCAGTAAGGATCTGCTTTTCCACTTTCTGTTTGTTGTCCTTTTACAATTGTGTTTGCTATAACATCAACATCTAATTCACCAGATATATGCATTAATGGGTTATAACCATCACTGAATTGCGGATTTACTAAATTTAATACTTTTATTTCATAACCATTTTTCTTTAAAAAACCTGCTGTTCTGTCGTAAAGTTCTCCTTTAGGATCTGTAAATATGTATGATCCTAACATTTGGTATGCATTTGGTATAGAATAAGAAGCTGATTTACCAGAACCTGAACCGTCCAACAACAAGTACATTTACATTTCCTCTTTTATCGACTGGTAAGTAATTATTTTCTCCTAATATAATTCCTTTTTTATTGCTTAATATTCTATATTGTTCTCCTCTTTGGCACCAATCACTTGAACCGTGTTCAATATCTGCATACTCATTTTTTGGTGCATTTTTAATTATACTAATAATCGCTATAATTAAATAAATAAATGTAAATTTCCATAGTATACTAAAAAAACTTCCTATATACATTGGTTCAAATGTTTTTCCAAAAGTAGAAAATATCTGAGTAGTATAATTCGTAAATAAACTAATAAATGATGAAATTGAAAAACTTCCATTTATAGTTGCATCTTTTATTGCGACTCCTGCAGGCATGATAAATACTATGACAAAGAATAGCCATAGTATTGAATATATTATAAAATATTTTTTTGTTTTATTAATTGCCCCTGTAATTTTGTAATTCATACAAATTCACCTTCTCTTTGGTTTTATAATACTGGTTCATCTTGATTTGCTTTTTTCTCTTTGCTTTCTTTATCCATTTCTTCTAATTTTCTACTGATTTTACCATTTTTATCTAGATATCCTATAATTTTTCCTGTCTTTTTGTCTTTTACTGCTATTCTCTTATCTGGTGTTTCATTTGTAATAATATTTTCTTCTACACCTATTTCCATTGGTATACCTGGAATATTATCAATGTTTGCTTCTTGTTTATTTCCTCTTACATTATCTATTTTTAGCTTTTCATCTATCCCATATACCATATATCCGATTATATTATTAGGTACCTCTTTCGATTTTTTTGTATCACTCATTAAGATCAACTCTCCTTTTTAGTTTTTATCTCTTATTTCAAATGCAAAATAAGATTTATATGGTTTCAACTTACATTTTCCTTTTACTTCATTTGTTTCTTCATCAAAATATAAAACTGGTTTTATTTCTTCCGTGGTTTCTGGATCTATAATTGATATAGGTCTCTTTAAGTTTGGTGTGTAATTAAATTCTTTATATGCGGTCTCTTCTGAATATAAAGTATCAAATTTTACAAATGATGGTTGTTTTGATATTTTTACCTTATTTCCTTCTAGTAGGCCGCTATTAACAACCACTCTTTCTTTTCCAAAAGAAAGAATTACTAATTGGTCATAATCTGGTGACGGCATATCTACAAAGTAAGTCCTTTTTGTGTTATCTCCTCTTATTTCTGACATACTTTCTAGCCTTTCTACTGTATATTTAGGAGAATCTTTTCTATATTCTTTTTCTGTTTCTTGTATTCTATAAATTACCGTGTTTACATCCTTTGGGTCTGTTATACTAAAATGTTTTCCTTCTAGGGTTGACATATTACTACACCTCTTTCTCCTTTTTTGATGCAATATTTTGTCTTTTGTATACAACTATTTTTTATTATACAATATATTGCATTAAAAGTCAATATTTTTATGTTAATTATTCTATTCATTTTATATTTTTCT
Source organism: uncultured Clostridia bacterium (assembly GCA_947628425.1). GTDB lineage: Bacteria > Bacillota > Clostridia > TANB77 > CAG-508 > HGM13634. The sequence goes on from CANQZV010000041.1 coordinate 11,993, forward strand.
TTCATATTATTTTGGTGTTTTATATATTAAGGTTTAGAAAATAATGCATCTTAATATCATTTATTTTTTACAGTTATATTTACAAATATATAATTAATATATATTTCTTGGATTAAAGTTTGATATTTCTTTTAATTTTATATATATTTCTTTTTCATTATCTGTTAATTTTTTAGGAACCATTATTCTTACTTGTGCAACTAAGTTTCCTCTTCCTCCCTGTGCATCTTTATACCCTTTTGATGGTATTGTTATTTTTTCTCCACTTTGAATTCCCTGTGGTATATAAATAACAGATTCATCATCTATTCCTCTAATATTAACTCTTGTTCCAAGTGCTGCTTCCCATGGAGTTAAAAACAAATCTGTGTATAAATCGTACCCTTTTATTTTAAATTTTTCATTGTTTTTTATATGTACCGTAATAAATAAATCACCATTTTTTCCGCCATTTTTTCCAGTTTTTCCTTGACCTAATAGCCTTATTTTTTCATTTTCCCTTATACCTGCTGGAATTTTAACTTCAAAGCTTTTCATTTTTCCTTCAATTGTTCTTAGTGAAATTTTTTTTGTAGTTCCATAGAATCCGTCTTCTATTGAAATATCTATTGAAGTTTCTACGTCTTCGCCTTTTATAGATTGTTTTTTATTTTTTATATTTATTTTTTTATCTTCTACAGTTTCCTGTTCTTTATTTAAATCACCAAAAAACATATTAAAGAAATCACTAAAAATCGAACCAGTTGTTCGTTTACTTTCTTCAAATTTTATATTTCTTTTGCCAACATGGTTATTCCACATTCTATCATACTTTCTTTTAGAAGATGCTGTTGATAATACTTTATATGCTTCATTAATATCTTTGAATTTTTCTTCTGAAAGCTTATTACCTATATTTACGTCTGGATGATATTTTTTTACTTGTTCTCTATATGCTAATTTAATTTCATTAGCAGAAACTTTGCTATTTTCTAATCCTAATATTTTATAATAATCTTTAAAAATCATTTTTTTGCCTCCATCTATTGTAGTTAAATTATTATATCAAGATTTTATGTAATTTTCAATAGAAAACATAAATAAATTGTAATTTGTTGTTACTTTTTTGTGCGTTAAATTCAAATACAATGCAAAATTTTCGTTCGTCGTTCGGGGCGAGCAAACTTCGCATAATTTCTAAAACTT
>CANQZV010000042.1 GCA_947628425.1 uncultured Clostridia bacterium
TCTACAGCACCAACAGTTATAAGCTTCATACTTTTCTCCCTCTTTTGTTTTTTATTTTTGGTATTCCTCTTATGTAGCTGGTTTGGCAAAAATGCCAACCACTACAAGTAAACTATTCGTTATTCACAATGTAAATAAAAATACATTTATTTGATGTATTCATTTTATAAATAATATTTCTATTTGTCAATACTTTTTTATATTTTTTAATTTGGTTGTAATATTTTTAATTAATTAATGTTATTTTATTTTTTAGTAGATTTTCCTATTATACAAAAATCTAGCCGAGAGGCTAGATTTATTGCAAAATATTGATTTGTTTTTCGAAAAATGGAAAAGAGAACCGTCCCTTTTTCCACCTTTTTCCACTTTTCCCACAGCTTAAGTTTTACCTTATTTTTACTTGACTTATATCGAAATCTTTCGGATCATATTTTTCAATATAATCTAACATAGTATCAACGTCATTATAAACTTCATACAAGCATCTACAGTCATTTGTTATAAAATTTTGGTCTACTCCAACTTGCATCATATTTAAGACACTATCAAAGTAGTTATTTATATTATATATACAAATTGCTTTATTATGTCTTCCTAATTGTTTTAGAGTTAATATTTCGAAAAATTCATCAAATGTACCTATTCCTCCTGGTGTTATTATAAATGCATCTGATTTTTCATCTAATAATCTTTTTCTTTCTCTCATTGTTTCTGTATGAATTACTTCTGTACAATATTGAAAAGATATTTCTGCATTTGATTCTTCAAAAAATGATGGTGAAATTCCTAAAATACTACCATTTTCTTCTTGTACACCTCTTGCAACAGCTCCCATCATTCCATTTCTTCCTCCACCAAATACAAGTCCCATTCCTCTTTGAGCTATTTTTCTTCCTAATTCTTCTCCCGCTTCTACAAAACTTTTATCTATTAAACTACTTGCTGCTCCATATACACATATGTTCATTTTTAAATCTTCCTTTCTTTTTTCACAATAGTCGTATTATAACATTATGAATTATATTATGCAAGTTTTATTTTTAGAAGTTTAATATTTATATTTTAAACCACTTATATTTATTTATACTTTTTATGCTAATAATTCTCTTACAACTTCATTAATGCTTTTTCCGTCAGCTGCAGTTCCTATTTTTGCTTTAGCTTCTTTCATAACTTTACCCATGTCTGCCATTGACGTTGCACCTATATCTGTAATGATTTTTGTTATTTTTTCTTTTAATTCATCTTTTGATAATTGTTTTGGTAAATATTCTGTTAAAATTGAAATTTCTTCTTTTGCTTGATTTACTAAATCTTCTCTTCCACCTTTTTCAAAATCTGCTAAAGAATCATTTCTAGTTTTTACTTCTTTTGCAATAATTTCTAATATTTTATTATCATCTACTTCTATACCTTTATCTTTTTCTATTTGTAGTATTGCTGCTCTTACCATTTGTATTACATTTTTTCTAATTGTATTTTTTTCTTTCATAGAATTTTTTAAATCTTCCATTAATTTTTCTTTTAACATTTTTATAATCTCCTCTCAAATTTTATTATTTTTAATTTATGTATTAAATAGATATGTAGCTTCCAAATCTGCCTCGAATAGCATTAATGCTAATGGATATTTAGTAAAAGCACTTCCAATTGTTGAATATAATTCTTTAGGTTCAGATAAGCCCATATGCCATCTAATTGCATACTTTTCTTCTACTGTTAATTTTATGTATTCAGTTATCATCATAACAGATTTTTCTCCATGCCCATATGGAATTGTATCATCTATTGTATAATATGGAACTTTTTCCCAAACTCCTAATTCATTTTTTGCATTTCTATAATCCACCTTATAAAAATTTACTTTGCATATATCATGCAATAAAGCTACTATTTTAATTGTATCTTCACTAATATTTATTTCTATTGGCATATGATTTAATTTTTCTTTTAAAATTTCATATACTTTTAATGAATGTGTTAGGAGTCCTCCTTCATAATTTCCATGAAATCTTGTGCTTGCTGGTGCTTTAAAGAAGTCTGTACTTTCTATAAATTTTATTAAATCCTCTATTCCATCTCTATTAGTACTTCTTAATAGTTCCAAAAATTGCTCTTTCATTTTCATCCTCCATTTAAATATTTTTTAATGCTCATTTACATATTCTACATTTATAGTTTTGTCTACTAATTGTTTAAATTGTTTTGCATCTTCTTCCGTTCCAACAATTTCAGCATAGTGAATTGGAATCGCTATTTTAGGTTTTATTATATTTACTAATTGTGCCGCTTCTTTAGCTGTCATAGTATATGTTCCACCTATTGGAACTAATGCTATATCAACTTTTATTTTCTTATTTTCTTCTGTAATATCTGTATCTCCTGCTATATATATTTTTTTATCTTCTATTAGCAGTATATAACCTACCCAATTATTATCTTTAGGATGAAACATTTTATTTGTATTATATGCAGGAATTGTTTGTATTTTTATATTTAATACATTATAAATATTGTTAGGTTCAACAATTATTATATTTTTGTCTTCAAAACCTAATTCTAGTGTTTTACTTAACAAATCTCTTGTTACAAGTATTTTAGTATAACTATTCTTAATTTTATTAATATCTTTTTCGGAAAAATGATCATAATGAGAATGAGTTATCATAATAATATCTGCATCATGATTTTCTTCTTTTATTTTAAATGGATCTAAATAAATAATTTTATCTGTAGTTATTTTAATACTACTATGACATAAAACTTGTATTTGCATTAGTACCTCCATATTTTAATATTCTTCTATTTTTATATATACTTTTTCTTCTTCTGAATAGATTTTTTCTATATTTAATTTTGTAATTTGATTATCATCACAAAAAGCTATTTTATTTAGGGCATCTAAAATTATTTTTGCTATATTATCTATATCTGGTTTTTTTGTTGGACTTATATTATTATTTAACATTTCTGAAGCTTGTGTTTTACTTGCAGTTTTTGGGATGCTAATATATGCCTTTATTGTTATTGAAATTCTTTGTGTTAAAGGCTCTGCTCCTCTATATTTGATAATAAAATATTGCTTTACTAATTCTTCATACTCTTTTGTTTTAGCAGGAGTATAGGCAATTGCTGTTAGTGTATTAACTCTTGGTCTTCCTTTACCAATTATTTTGCCTGGAACTTCAAATTCGTATAGCATATATTACCTCCATTTAGTAACTGTTTCTATTTTTATATTTTAATGTACAATTTAAAAAATATCAATACATTTTATTTATTTTATTATATATATATTGGTTTAAATTTTATTGTGTTTTGATTTTCTTTTTATTAATTCTTCATTAATCATTGCTCCTAATAATACACAAAACATACATGCATATAACCACATCATAGCTAATACTATTGTTGTTAAACTTCCATACATTACAGAAAAACCTGTAAAAACATCTACATACACAGAATAAAAAATTGATATTACATCACATGCAATAGCAGCTAATAATGCTCCTGGAATTTGTTTTTTTATTTTATAACCATGCTTTGGAATAAATTTATATGCAAGCATAAAAATAATTGTTAAAACTAATATAACAATAATATGTCTTAATTTTAACAAACTATTAAATATATTACTTACTAAATAAAATCTTTCTTGTAATATTATATTAATACTATTTCCAAAAACAATTAATAGTAATGTACCTATAATTAATATAATGAATAATATTGTACAAATGGTTGCTTTTATTCTAAAATACATAAATTTTTTACTTTCTTCTATATTATACGCAATATCTAATCCTTTACATAGTGCTATAAAACCTTTTCCTGCTGACCAAAGTATAAAAATAGCAGATATTGTTATTGTTCCAACAGATTTTGAATATACTTCTTTCACAATTCCTAGTACAGCATCATTTAAAATATTACTTGGCAATATTTGGTCAAGAATAAAAAATAATGTATCTTGCTCTATTCCTACATATTTAGTAAGTGTAAGTATTAAAATTACAATAGGAATAAAAGAAAGTATTGTAAAATAAGCACATTGTGATGTATACTGATCAATGTGCTTTTTATTAATTTGTTCAATAAATTTTGTTAATTGATTAATTATTTTTTTCATATAATCAACCTTTTAATTATTCATTTTATTTTTAGCCTCTTCTAAAGCAATTGCTAGCTGGTCAGGACATGATGTTGTTTTAAATCCACATGGAATTCCTTTTAAACGTTTTATTGCCTCATCAATTTGCATTCCCTGTATTAATCTGGATACACCTACAGTATTTCCCGCACACCCTCCAATTATTCTTACTTTTTTTATAATATCTCCATCTAGTTCAATAATCATTTCTTGAGAACATACTCCTCTTGGCGTAAATCTGTATTCCATTTTTAACCTCCTAATTTATTTTTAATAAAAATTATATAAATTGTAAATGTTCAAATAATATTTTAAATCCTAATAAAATTAAAATAATTCCTCCTGTTAATTGTGCCTTTTTTTCATATTTATATCCAAAAACTGCCCCTAGTTTTACTCCAACAGCAGATATTACAAATGTTATTATACCAATAAAAGATATTGCTAGAAAAATGTTAACTTTTAAAAATGCAAATGTAACTCCTACTGCAAGAGCATCAATACTTGTTGCTATTGCTAATATAATCATATCTTTAAATTTTATGCTATCGCTTTGCTCTTCTTTCTTGTTGGAAATAGCTTCTTTTATCATGTTAATTCCAATTACAACCAATAAAATAAATGCAACCCAGTGATCAATGTTTGTTATTTTATCTCTAAAATTAACTCCTAGCAAGAACCCTAATAAAGGCATTAAGGCTTGGAAAAATCCAAAATAAGTAGCAATAATTATTACATTTTTCCATCTTACTTTTTTCATAGAGAGTCCTTTACAAATTGCTACTGCAAAAGCGTCCATGGCTAATCCAATACTTAGAATTATTAATTCTATAATTCCCAATTTTGTTCCTCATTTCTATTAATCTTCGTCTTTATTATTTTCTATCTCTTTATTTTTACATGCTTTTACTTTTATTATTCTCTTGTCTTCATACTCTTCTATTTTATATGTTACCTTTGGAGTTTCTATGACTGGTTTTTCATCATCTAATGGTATTCTTCCCATTAATTCTATTAAATATCCTGATAACGTATCATAATCTCCTTCTGGAATTTCTACTCCTAATATTTTCTTTAAATCATATATTGATACACTTCCATTAATTAAATACGTATTATCATCTATTTTTTCATATTCTAATTCTATTTCGTCGTATTCATCAAAAATATTTCCTACTAATTCTTCTAAGATATCCTCCATTGTAATAATTCCTGATGTACCACCATATTCATCTACTACGACTGCAATTTGTTTTTTATTACGTTGTAAATCTCTAAAAAGTTCATTAATTGGTTTAGTTTCTGAAACAAAGTATGCTTCGCGCATTACATTTTTAACTTTTCCATCTTTTTGTTTTTTTAGAAATTTAATAATATCTTTTGTATACAATATTCCTTTTATATCATCTATATTTTCTTCATAAACTGGTATTCTGCTATATTTAAAATCATCTATTTCAGATAAAATATCTGAAATATTACTTTTTACATCAATTGCAAAAATTTCTGTTCTATGAATCATTACTTCTGATACAACCTTATCATTAAATTCAAATACATTATTAATAAGTTCTCTTTCTTCTTCTTCTATGGCTCCTTTTTCTTCTCCAACATCTACCATCATTCTAATTTCTTCTTCAGTTACAGTTTCTTCATCTTTTGATGATACTCCAAAAATTTTGGAAACAAAATTTGTAGAGGCTGTTAACAATTTTACAAATGGTAATGTGAAAAAAGATATTCCTCTTATTACATTAACTGTACCGTATGCTATTTTTTCGTAATTTTTCATTGCAACTCTTTTAGGTACTAGTTCTCCAAATACTAATGTAAAGTATGATAAAATCATTGTTATTAAAATAATAGATATTGTATGCCATATTTTTATTCCTATTGGAAAAACATTATTTAACAATGGTGCTAGTTCATCTGCAAATGTTTCTGACGCAAATGCACTTGATAAAAATCCTGCAAGTGTAATTCCAATTTGAATTGTTGCCAAAAATTTACTTGGCTCTCTTATCATTTTATAAATTTGTTTTGCTTTTTTATTTCCTTCTTTTGCATCTTTTTCTATTTTTGCATCATTTAATGAGATAAATGCAATCTCTGATGCTGCAAAGTAAGCATTTAATGCAATTAATAGTATTAATACAATAATTTGTATCATGTATTTTTCATCTTTCCTTTCTTTTATACAATTTGTTCGTGTTATAATTTTTTATTTTAATGCTTCATTACATTTATGGCAAATTGTTGGATTATCTTCATTTTCTCCAACAGTAGTAGAATACATCCAACATCTTTCACATTTTTTTCCTTCTGCCTGTTCTATTTTTATATTAAACTCTTTATCCTCTTTTATTTCTACTTGAGAAACAATAAATACTTCTTTTATTAATTCTACTTCATTTTTTAAGAATTCATAACATTCTTTATTTGCATTTATAATTACTTTTGCATCTAAAGAATTACCAATTATTTTCTCAGCTCTTGTTAGTTCTAATGCTTTTGCTACTTCTTCTTTTACTTTAATTATTTTATTCCATTTTTCTTCTAATTCTTTATTATCATATTGTTCATTTACTTCTGGCCAATACTCTAACATTATGCTTTCTGTATTTTCATTTTCTTTGTGTGGCATATACTTCCATATTTCTTCTGCTGTATAGCATGTCATTGGTGTAATCATTCTTACTAAAGCACTTAATATATTATACATTGTAGTTTGAGCGGCTCTTCTTCTAATGCTATCTTTTTTAGTTGTATATAATCTGTCTTTTATAATATCAAGATAAAAATTACTCATATCTACAACACAGAATGTATTAATTGCTTGATATGCTTTGTTAAAATCATACTCATCAAAAGCTTTTGTACATTCTTTAATTAATTGATTTAATTTCATTAATACCCATTTATCTATTTCTTCTAGTTCATTGTATGGTACTAAATTATTAACATCTAAATCGTGTATATTTCCTAAAATATATCTAGCGGTATTTCTTATTTTTCTATATACTTCTGCAACTTGTTTCATAATACCTTTAGATATACTAACATCAGATTTATAATCTGAAGATAATACCCACAATCTTAGAATATCTACTCCAAATTCTTTAATAAGCGTTTGTGGAGCAATAACATTTCCTATTGATTTTGACATTTTTCTGCCCTGTTCATCTACAGTATAGCCATGTGTTAAAACTTCTTTATATGGTGCTTTTCCTTTTGTTGCAACAGAGGTTAATAATGAAGATTGGAACCATCCTCTATATTGATCACTACCTTCTAAATAAAGATCTATTTCTGGTAATCCTCTTCTTGCTACAACTGATTCATGTGTTGAACCAGAATCAAACCAAACATCCATAATGTCTGTTTCCTTTTTAAATTCAGTGCCTCCACATTCTAAGCATTTACATCCATCTGGCATTAATTCTTTTTCTGTTAAATCAAACCAAGCATTTGATCCTTTTTCTTCAAATATTTTTTGTACTTTTAATAAGCTTTCATCTGTTACATATTCTTTTCCACAGTTTTTACAATAGAATATTGGTATTGGAACTCCCCATGTACGCTGTCTAGATATACACCAATCATTTCTATCTTCAACCATTTTACTAATTCTTTCTTCTCCCCATGCTGGTATCCATTTTACACTTTTAATAGCTTCTAATGTTTCTTTTCTGAAACCATCTACTGATGCAAACCATTGATTTGTTGCTCTATAAATAACTGGTTTTTTGCATCTCCAACAATGTGGATAAGAGTGTATTAAATCTTGTTTGTGTAACAATAAGTTATGTTCTTCTAACCATTTTATAATTTCTTTATCTGATTTTGCATAAAACATTCCTGCAAAAGGTCCTGCACCTTCTGTTTGATGTCCTTTTTCATCTACGGTTACTATTATTTCTAATCCATTTTTTAATCCACATAAATAGTCTTCTTTACCATAGCCAGGAGCAGTATGTACAGCACCTGTACCAGTTTCTAAGTCTACAGCTACAGTATCATCACTACCCATTACAACCCTAGAAGTTCTATCTAAAAATGGGTGTTTACAAAGAATTCCATCTAATTCTTGACCTTTAAATGTCTTTAAAATTTTATAGTTTTCTTTTCCTGCCATTTTCATTACTTTAGAAACAAGTTCTTTGGCCATTATATAATTTTCATTCTCAAAATTAACAATACTATATTCGTATTCAGGATCAATTGTAATTCCTACATTTCCTGGTAAAGTCCATGGAGTAGTTGTCCATATTACAAAATATGTATTTTCTTTATTAAATAACCCTTTACTATCTTCTACTGGAAATTTAACATATGCAGATGTATTATGAACATCTTTATATTCTATTTCTGCTTCTGCAAGTGCTGTTTCGCAATCTGTACACCAATACACTGGTTTTAAGCCTTTATAAATATATCCTTTTTGATACATTTTAGAAAAAACACCTATTTGTTTTGCTTCTATTTTAGGATCATAAGTAATATATGGGTTGTCCCAATCTCCTAATACTCCTAATCTCTTAAAACCTTCTGTTTGTTTAGCAATATATTCTTTGTTAAAACTTTTACATATATCCCTAAATTTACTTACAGGAATTTCATCTCTATTAATTTTTAAACTTTGTATTGCTTTATTTTCTGTAGGCATACCATGTGTATCATAACCTGGTATAAATGGTGTATAGTATCCTCTTAAATTTTTATATCTAACAATAGCATCTTTTAAAATTTTATTTAAAGCATGACCAATATGAATTTCTCCATTTGCATATGGTGGTCCATCATGTAATACAAATGATTTTTTTCCTTCATTTTTCTTTAATATTTTTTCATACAAACCATTTTCAAATATTGCTTCTAATATTTTAGGTTCATTTTCTGGTAGATTTCCTCTCATTGGAAAATCTGTTTTAGGCAAATTTAATGTTGCTCCATAATCTTTTTTTTCTTCGCACATAACATTTCACTCCTTTATATTTTTTTAACATTTAATAGAAAATTTATATAATTAAGTTTAACAACTTTTCTAATAGATAAAAAAAGCTTACCCTAATATAAGGGCGAGCTTTTTTCGCGGTACCACCTTAATTTATATATTAAAGTTAATATACATCTTAATATCTTTAACGCAGACTTACGGCTTTTTTACTATATTTCAAATAAGCAACTAATAAAGTGATAATAAGTAAAATTATTTCTACCAAACTCACAGCAAATGTTCGGCTCTCTTTAGAATAATTAGACCTATTGTGTCTTTATTTTTGTTTTTAGTGTTTTTTATAATAACATTTTTTCTATAAAATTTCAAGTATTTTGTAAAATAAATTTATGCTGTTTCTTTTTTATTTGTTACTATTTTTTTCTTTTTTATTTGTGTTTTGCTATCTTCTTTTTGTTCATTAATTATTAATTTAGGCATTTTTCCTTCTGCAACTGTTTCTTTTGTAACAATGCATTTTTCTATTTTAGGATTAGATGGTATATCAAACATAATATCTCTCATAATATCTTCTATAATAGAACGTAGTCCTCTTGCTCCAGTATTTCTTTCTATTGCTTTATCTACAATTAGTTCTAATGCCTCTTGTTCAAATTCTAATTCCACATTATCATACTCAAATAACTTTTTATATTGTTTTACTAAAGCATTTTTTGGCTCTGTAACAATTCTAATTAAAGTTTCTCTGTCTAGTTCTCTAAGAGCTGTAACAATTGGTAATCTTCCTACAAATTCTGGAATTAATCCGAATTTTAACAAGTCTTGTGGTAAAATTTGCTCATAAATTTTGTATTTATCTATTTCTTTTGCACTTTCTACATTAGCACCAAATCCTATAGATTTAGAACCTGTTCTGTCTTTTATAATTTTATCTAAACCTTCAAAAGCTCCTCCACATATAAATAATATATTTTCTGTATTAATTTGTAAAAATTCTTGATGTGGATGTTTTCTACCACCTTGAGGTGGAACAGATGCAGTAGTTCCTTCAATAATTTTAAGTAATGCTTGTTGAACACCTTCACCACTTACATCTCTGGTAATAGATGGATTTTCAGATTTTCTTGTTATTTTATCTATTTCATCTATATAAATAATTCCTTTTTCAGCTAATTCTATATTATAATCTGCTGCTTGTATTAATTTTAATAAAATATTTTCAACATCTTCACCAACATAGCCAGCTTCTGTTAATGTTGTTGCATCTGCAATTGCAAATGGTACATTTAATATCTTTGCTAAAGTTTGAGCAAGTAATGTTTTTCCACATCCAGTTGGTCCTAAAAGCAAAACATTGCTTTTTTGTATTTCTACATCATTATTTTCTTCTTCATTATTAATTCTTTTATAATGGTTATATACTGCTACAGATAAAGTCTTTTTTGCTTCTTCTTGACCAATTACATATTTATCTAATATGTCTTTCATTTCTCTTGGACTTAAGAGTTCTTTTTCTTCATTTACAGAATATTCAAATTCATCCTCTTGATAAGAATCATTTTCTAAAATATTTTTACATACTCCAATACATTCATCACAAATATAAACCCCTGGTCCAGCAATAATTCTATTAACATGTTCTTGTGATTTTCCACAGAATGAACATTTTATATTTTTAGGTGTATCTTCTTTTTTAGGCATACTATTGCTCCTTTTTAATTTTATTTAATTATTTTCATTAGTATTTATTATTTTAGTTTCTTTTATCCATAATTCCGTCAATTAGTCCATATTCTAGTGCTTCTTGTGCTGTCATATAATTGTCTCTTTCTGTATCTCTTTCTATTGTTTCTAAACTTTGCCCTGTTCTTTCACTTAATAATTTATTTAATTTTTCTCTTGTTCTAACCATATGGTCTGCATGTATTTTTATTTCTGTTGTTTGTCCTGAAAGTCCTCCACCTGCAATTAATGGTTGATGTATTAATATTTCAGCATTTGGCGTAGCATATCTTTTACCTTTTGTTCCTGATGCTAAAAGCACAGCTCCCATACTTGCTGCTAATCCAACACATATTGTAGAAACAGGACATTTAATATAATTAATTGTATCAACAATAGCCATTCCATCAGTAATAGATCCACCTGGGCTATTAATATATAAATGTATTTCTTTATCTGGATCTTCTGATTCTAAAAATAATAATTGTGCTACAACTAAGCTAGCAGATGTTGCATTAACATCTTCTGCTAAAAATATAATTCTATCTTTTAATAATCTAGAGAAAATATCGTATGATCTTTCTCCTTTACTTGTTTGTTCTATAACATAAGGTACTAAACTATTACTTTCCATATTATAAATTTTCCTCCTTTATATTATATTCAGTATAAAGTTTTCCTTACACTCTTTATTGAAAAGTGAATGATAAACTTTTTCAAACTTTCACTTTTAGTTTTAAAACTTCAACCTATATTATTTAATTTTTGCATTATCAATAATGAACTTAACAACAGCTTCATTTTTTAATGAATCTTTTACGTAATTTACAAATTGTTCATTTTCTTTTAATTCTTCTTCTTTTTTGCCATATATTTCTGCCATCTCTTTTATTTTTTTAGTAACATCTTCTTGTGATGGTTCAATGTTTTCTTCTTTTATAATTGCTTCTAATGTTAATCTTGTTTTTACAGAAGTTTTTGCTTGTTCTTCATATTCTTTTTTAAAATCTTCCATTGTTTTTCCAATCATTTGAAGATATTGTTCTAATTTCATTCCTTGGTAAGATAATCTAGTTTCTATATCTTTAACCATATTATCAACTTCTGTTTCTATCATACCAGATGGAATTTCAACTTCAACAGCTTCAGTTACAGCTTTTATAGCAGCATCTTCTGTTTCATATTTTGCTTTATTTGCATTTTCAGTTTCTAATTTTTCTTTAATACTATTTTTTAATTCATCAATAGTGTTAAATTCACTTGTATCTTTAGCAAAATCGTCATTTAATTCTGGTAATTCTTTCTTCTTAATTTCATGTAATTTTACTTTAAATGTTGCATCCTTTCCTTTTAATTCTTCTGAAAAATATTCTTCTGGAAATTTAACATTAATATCTTTTTCTTCTCCAAGTTTCATACCTATAATTTGTTCTTCAAATCCAGGTATAAATGTATTACTTCCTATAGTTAATTCATGATTCTCTGCCTTACCGCCTTCAAAAGGTTTTCCATCAGCAAAACCTTCAAAATCGATAACTGTAATATCTCCATTTTCTACTGGTCTATCTTCTACAGAAATTAATCTTGCATTTCTGTCTGCCATATGTCCTAATTCATGTTCTATATCTTTATCTGTTACATTATACTCTATTTTTTTTAATTGTATACCTTTATATTTTCCTAGCTTTACTTCTGGCTTTGTTTGAACAATGGCTGTAAAAATTAAATCTTGTCCTTTTCCTATTTGTTTAATTTCTATATCAGGCTTACTAACTGCTTCTATATTATTTTCTTTTAATTCTCTTTCGTATTCTTCTGGAACTACTTCATTAAAAGTATCTTCATAAAATATTTCTTTTCCATATTGTTTTTCAACCATTGCCATTGGTGCCTTTCCTTTTCTAAAACCTGGAATATTAAAATATTTTGCACTTTTAGCATATACTTTTTTCATTCCTTCATCAAATTTTTTTGCATCAATTGTGAATTCTAATTTTAATTCATTATTGTTTTGTGTCTTTTCAATTTTTATACTCATTTAATTCATCCTTTCATTTTATTCTGCCTTTATATATAAGCAAAATTTATTTTTGGCTTATATATTATATCATGTTTTATTAATATTTCAAGTATTTTAGAAACAAAAATAAAAGAAG
>CANQZV010000043.1 GCA_947628425.1 uncultured Clostridia bacterium
ATAGAAATTTACTTATAAAATTAATTGACAAAATTGAAATAGATGATACTAATATTGAAATTTATTATAAATTTAAAGAAATTATAATATGAAATATATAAATTTTTAAAGTGAAATCATCAAATTTACTAAATCAATTATTTTACTTGAATTTCAATCAAAAATATGATAAAATATATTAAATTTTATAATTATGTAATCTCCTATAAGAAACATTAAGGGAGTTAATATAGTAACTATTAACAATACAAAATAAGGTCAATTGACAAGGAGGTTAAAAATGAAAAAATGGAGTAAAGTTTCAAAAAAAACATTTAATGCAATATTAATTATTGAATTATTTTTTGTTGCTGGTATCTTGATTTTTACAATCAATGATATTTATTCAAATGATTTTGGGCTAAAGACATCTATATTCATAGTTATATTTCTATGTATTGGAGTTATTCTTCCAATTGTAATTAGCCCTTTACTTAAACGGTCTTTTCAAGAAATAGAAGACTTTGATAATAGTACAGAATATGTGCGGCAACATTTATCAGAAAAATATCGCATTGAAGTTATGCCTATTAAAGATGAACCTCAACATGAGGAATATTTTTTAACAAAGGAATTGTGCATGAGAGCAAAATTCTATGCTCAAATTATGAATGATGGTACAATTTTAATTTCACTTAAATTTAATGGTGAAAATGAATATGTTCCTTATAAAAGTATTTCTTCAAAAATTTTCGAAACATATTTTAAAGTACTGGATTCATAACTTTTTTATTTTTTCATTTTATATTTAAAGTAAGGAGATGATTTATATAACTATCTCCTTACTTTAATTTTTAATTTTAATTTATTATTTTTTAATCATATTTCAATTAATATAAATTTTAAAGCATTTAATATTGTAATTTCACTTTAAACTTTCTATAATAAATACATATTTAAAAAACATGTATATTACTGAAAAAGTGAGGACAAGCTTATAAATAATATTTTAAAATCAATAAAATTAAACTTTAAATCAAATTTTATTCAAAGGATTTTTAAATTATTCCCAAATAAGACGAAACCCAAGGTTCTTCTAACCATCTCCATTTATTACATGGATAATCTATTGTTAATGGACCATAAACTTTTTGATATTTGTCTTTTAATTCTTTTAGAATATTAGCATATTTTCTATGCAGACATAATGCTTTTTCATCGTTTGGATGGGTATCTAGATATAATGCAAGCTCTATAATAGAAAATTGATATTCTTTTATTTTATTTAATAACTCATCTTTTGTCATTTGTTTCATTTCACATTCTTCCATTAACGATTACACCCCTTTCCAATAGAATTATTTGCTTTTATATATTCTATTTCTTCCATTGATTGCCCTGGGCAATATGGACTTACTAATTCTGGAAATATTGTTCCATTTTTTAATCCTACTTCTGGTTTAAATACATTGTTCATTACTTGAAAAGGAACATAACTTTGTGCATACATAGGATATTCTGGAAAACCATTATAATCTTCATCATAACCACATGCACAATCATCTGTTTCATCATTATAATTAGCAATATCGTTACATTTATCTTCTAAATCATTTTTATTATATTGATTGTTATATGGACAATTATTGTAATTATTAAAACAACAACATTTTCTATAAAACATACTATTTCCTCCTTCTAATTGTTTTATATTATATAATATGATTTTATTCGATTTATTGCTACAAAAAAATAGACCTATAAATGGTCTATTTTTATATACTTTACACTAATACTTACTATTATATTTTTAAAACTCCATCAATTACTTGGTTCTCTGAATTAGTATTTAGTATTTTAGCACCTCCAGATATAATAACAATATCTCCTTTTTCTAAAATATTTTCCTTTAATTTTTCTATACCTGTTTCTATTGTTTCATCAATAGTTTTTTTGCCTTCAATCAATGTTGGAAATACATTCCAAATTAAACCTAATTGATAATATGTTTCTCTATCATCTGTGATAGCTAATATTGGACATTTTGGTCCCATTCCAGCTAATCTTCTTGCTGAACTTCCTTCATGTGTATATACTACTATTGCATCTGCTTTTAAATTTTTAGCAGTTGCAGTTGCAATATAAGCTACATGTCCTTTTATGTCTTCTCTTGACATATCTAACTCTTTTCTATCAAATCTTTTCCAATAATTAACATCATTTTCTACTGATTTAGAAATTTTATTCATTGTTTCTACACATAAAGCTGGATGTTTTCCCATTGCAGATTCACCAGATAACATAATAGCTCCTGTTCTGTCAAAAACTGCATTTGCTACATCACTTACTTCTGCTCTTGTTGCTCTTGGACTTGTGCTCATTGATTCTAACATTTGTGTGGCTGTTATTACTGGTTTTCCTACTTCATTGCATCTCTTTATAAAGCTTTTTTGAATAACTGGTACTCTTTCAAAAGGAACCTCAACTGCCATATCTCCTCTAGCTACCATAATTCCGTCTGACAAATTTAGAATTTCTTCAAAATTATCTATTCCTTCTTGACTTTCAATTTTAGAAATTATTTTTATTTTTTGTCCACCATTATCATCTAATACTTTTCTTATCTGATGTATATCATCTGCTCTTCTTACAAAAGATGCGAAAATATAATCAAATCCGGCTTTAACACCATCTGTTAAATCTTTAATATCTTTTTCAGATAATGCTGGCAAATTTAGTTTTAAGCCAGGGACATTAACTGTTTTTCTACTACCTAATTTTCCTGTATTTAACGCTGTACACACAACATCTTTTCCTATAATTTCATCTACTCTAAACTCAATTGCCCCGTCATCAACAAGTATTGTTGCTCCTGGCTTTATATCTTCTGATAAATTTTTATAACTAATAGAAGTTTTAGTTTTATCTCCTATTACATCATCATGAAGAAAAGTAAACTTTTGCCCTTCCTCTATAATTACTTTTTCATCTCCAGATTCTTGTTTACCTGTTCTAATTTCTGGCCCTTTAGTATCTAAACATAAAGGAATTGGTTTTTTTAAATTTTCTCTTACTTTTTTAATTGTATCTATTTTTTCAGCATTTTCTTCATACCCTCCATGAGAGAAATTAATTCTAGCTACATTCATTCCTGTATTTATTAATTTTGTAAGCATTTCCTCACTTTCACTTGCTGGTCCTATAGTACATACAATTCTAGTTTTTCTTAAATTTTCTTGTTTCACTTTTACTCCCTCTTTCTAAAAAAAATCTTATTTAGTATAACACAACAGAAACAACATATTCAAGTATTTTAATAATTTTTATTAAAAAATGTTATTTATATGAATTATTGTGTAAATTTGTAAGCATATTTTAAGCTTTTTTTCAAAATAAATACTCCACCTCAAAATTATATTTATTGTGATTTTTAAAATTTTTAAAATATTTAAAGAAACATTTTTACATAAATAAATACAAATACAATGAAAATTTACATTGTATTTGTATAAAATATCACCATAAATTACAGTCTTATGCTGTTATCCATTTGATTAAATTTAAGTTTTCTGGATCTAATATCATATCATGTTTAGGCATCACTCTAAATGTATAGCCATAATTTCCTCCTGTTGTTAGTTCTAGTTTAGCTTTAAATATATGTTCTCTTTTTTCATCATTACTTTCTACTAATTCCATTGGAATAATTGTTATATTTTCTATAGTTCCATTATCGGTAATTCTTCCTGCATATGTTTCTACATTTATATTTTTAACATCAATATCTGGAAGTATTACTTTACATGTTACTTCTATTTTATTTCCGGCATCAATAGAAATATTATCTAAATTGTTAAGTTGCTCTATCTGTATTTTATTCCAATTAATTATCATTTTACTTTTCCACTCATTAAAATCTGCTACATTTGACAAATCATTATAATATTTATGAGACAAATTAATTAATGGCATATATAGATTTTCTGTGTAATCACACAACATTCTTGATGTGCTATACTTACCTCCAGTAGATATAATAGAATTTTTCATAATATTTACCCATTTATTTGAAATTCCATTTTCATCTTTATCAAAATATATCGGTATTATTTTATTTTCTAATGTATAATATATACTATTAGAATCTGCATCATCTTGAATTTCATATGAACTATATTCATCATTTGTTCCTATAGTCCATCCATTTTTTGAATTGTATCCTTCAGCCCACCATCCATCTAATACACTAAAATTAATTACACCATTTACTGATGCTTTTTGACCACTCGTTCCTGATGCTTCCATAGGTCTTCTAGGAGTATTTAACCATACATCTACTCCACTTACTAAATATCTTGCTATTCCAATATTATAATTTTCTACTATAAATATTTTTCCTTTAAATTGTGGTTTTTTTGCAATTTCATAAATGTATCTTATTAAATCTTGACCTTCTTTATCTGCTGGATGTGCTTTACCAGCAAAAATTAATTGCACTGGTCTTGACTCATCATTTAATATTTGTGTAATTCTTTCTAAATCTCTAAATATTAATGTAGCTCTTTTATATGTTGCAAATCGTCTTGCAAAACCTATTGTTAGTGCGTTTGGATTAAGCTTTGAGACCATATCATTTATCTCTTCATAACCTATACCATTTGCTCTCATACTATTAGTTACATTATCTCTTACTATTTTAAGAAGTTTTTCTTTTCTCTTTACATGTTCTTCCCATAGTTTTTCATTTGGTATATTTTCTATTTTTTTCCATGTATCCTGAACTTGTATACTATCTTGCCAATATGGAATTAAATATTTGTTATATAATTCTTTTAAATTTGGTGCAAGCCATGAGCATGTATGAATACCATTTGTAACATGTGTAATAGGTGATTCATTAGCTGCAATTTCTGGCCATACATCTCCGAAATAATTCTCTAGATACAGCACCATGTAATTTACTTACACCATTCTTTTTTCCTGCTATTTTTAAAGCCAATATGCCCATGTTAAACCCTGCTTCTAGTGAATCATTTGGTTTTGTTCCTAAATGTAAGAATGTTTCTTTGTCTATTCCAAGTTTATTCCAATATCCTTTAAAATATTTTTCTACTAAATTCATTGGAAATATATCATTTCCTGCTGGTACAGGTGTATGAGTTGTAAATACAGTTTTTGATGATGTAATATCTCTTGCAATATCAAATGAAACTTTTTTCTCCTTTATTATATTTTTTATAACCTCAAGTAATAGAAATGATGAGTGACCTTCATTCATATGGTATATGCTAGGATCTAATCCTAAAGTTCTTAGTAAATTTACTCCTCCCATTCCTAATACTATTTCCTGTTGTATTCTAGTTTCTTGATTACCTCCATATAATTTTAAAGTTATATTTCTATACATTTCATCTGTATTTTCTGGTATGTCTGAATCTAGCAAATATAAACATACTCTTCCAACATTTATTTTCCAAACTTTTAAATATAAATTTTTACCTGGTATTTTTAATAAAATTTTTAATTCTTTACCTGTAGTATCTTTTACAGAAGTAATTGGAAGATTCATTAAATCTATATCTTTATATATACTCTGTTGATTACCATAGGCATCTATTTTCTGGTGAAAATAACCATTTTTATATAATAAGCCTACTGCAACTAAAGGTATTCCTAAATCACTTGCAGATTTTAAGTGGTCACCAGATAATATTCCAAGTCCACCAGAATATATTGGAACTGTTTCATCTAAACCATACTCTGCTGAAAAATATGCTATTATATCATTTTTATTATTAGGATATTTTTTTGAAAACCAAGTATTCTTGCTATTCATATATCCATCAAAATCATTTACCATTTTATCGTATTGTTTTAATATTGATGGATTTATAGCTGCTTGTTCTAGTTTTTCTTGAGATACAAGTTTTAAAAATTTTACGGGATTTCTATCTACTTTTTCCCATAAATCAATATCAATTTCTTTAAATATTTTTAGAAAATCTGTATTCCATGACCACCAAAGATTATTAGATATTTCAGAAAGTCTATTAATCCTTTTAGGTAATTGTGGATTAACTGTTATTCTATTAAACATATACATTATAAAACTCCTCCTAAGTACACTATAATAATTTTATCGATTGTATTTTAATATATTTATTATCTATTAAAATATATAAAAAGTCAAATGTTTTATATAAAAAAATATTTTTTTATATAAAAGTTACAATTTCCAATCTTTTAAATTTTATAATTATAGTCTAAAAATTTTAATTAATGTGAAGAAATCTTAAAATGATGACTTACTTTATTTATTTTTTATTTGCTCTTATTAAAAAAAACATTTATATAATTTATATTATTTTAGACATTGTTGTATTGCTGAGATTCTTCTTCTAATATACTAATTCTACTTTCAAGATTTTTTAAAACAATTTTGTCATATTCTGTAAGATTATTTAATTTTTCAATTTGGTATTCTCGTTCTTTTGATTCATTTTTTAATTTATTGTCTACATTTTCAATACTCTTAGACACAGCATTTGAAAAATTTTCAAGAACATCAACAACTTCTGACACAATTTTGCTTTTCGTATTTTCCATTTTTTTATCTAAATATTCAAAATTTGCGTCTATCTTTTTATCTACTCTTTGAAATTCATTACAAACATAATCAAAGTGTGATTTTTCTACTTTTTCTAATTTATCTATTCTTTTTTCAATTCTATCTATATTATTTTTGATTTCATCAATCATATTAACTTTATTTTCAATTTTATTTACCTTTTCTTTAAGTTCATCTATTGAATTTACTTTCTTTTCTATTTTATCAAACCTTAATTTTAGCTCATCTATTGTATCTACTTTCTTTTCTATTTTATCAAACCTTAATTTTAGCTCATCTATTGTATCTACTTTCTTTTCTATTTTATCAAACCTTAATTTTAGCTCATCTATTGAATTTACTTTCTTTTCTACTTTATCAAACTTTAATTTTAGTTCATCTATTGTATCTACTTTCTTTTTAATATCATCTATCATATCTACCTTTATTTTCATTTCGTTTACTACTTCTATTAATTTATTAATTTTTTCTAAAATACTATTATCATCCATCTTTTATCCTCCTTTTTATATTTATTATAATTTTATCATTTTTATTGTTTTTTATCAATACTTTTTGACAATTTTTAGCATCCTGTTCTTGGTAATTTTTTTTCTATTTTTTCATCTTTTATTTTTGTATAACAACTACTTTCATCTTTTAATTGTTGACAATTATATTCTCCTAATAGCTCTGTTTTATTAACAATAATATCATCTAAATTAATATTATTATTTATTTTAACAAAAATACTTGGTTTTATAATTGTTTTAAATTTTGTAGGAACAATATTATATTCCATTTTTAACTCTGTAATTTTTTCATTTTTTAATAAATCAATATTATCAAAATCTAAATATTCAATTTTTTTTGTATTAACCTCTTTAAAGAATCTGTAATCATTTTTATTTGTTTTGTAATATATTTTATAATTTAAATTATAATTATAAGTACCTGTTACCATTTTAGTTAATTTTACATGTTCATATGGAATATGTTCTATCCAAGTAAAATTTTGTAAGTCAACATTACCAGTATTTTTGATATCAAATTTATATTCTATTTCTTCGTTTCTATTTGCTTGGTATTTACCTTCTTTTTCTATATTTAACTCTGGAATAACTGGTTCGTTTTCTATTTCTAGTGTTTTTACTTCATTATCTTTTTCTATATATACAAAAAATTCATTGGTATTTAATAAAAAATTATCTAAAGTATTTATTTCTATTATTTTATATCTACCCACTTCTAACTCTTTTGAAATGGCTTGTCCATTTTCATCTGTTATTAAAGTATCTACTAATTTATTTTGACTATCATATACTTCAAAAGTTACATTAGATAATACATCACCTTTTTTTATGTTGAATATGCTACTATCTTTACTACTTACTTTAATTATATTAATTCTCCCCTTCATTTTCTCATTTGTTATATTTAGGGTTAAAATTTCATCATGATTTATTTGCAATTTTATTTTTTCATTATTTAAAATATAATCTTTATTTGTTTTTGTTTCTTTTAAATAATATTCACCAATTGGAATTTTTTTACTAATAACATATCCATCTTTATTTGTTTTGATTTTATCTACAATATTACCATTTAAATCTAATATTTCAAATTCTACATCTTGTAATTTGATTCTTTCATTATTTTTATCTACTTTATATATTTCCACTTGTCCTTTTTTCTTTTCGTTTTCTATGGTTATTTCAGAAGTTTTATTATAATTTATCTCTAAATTAAATTCTTCTTTATTTAAAACATATTCTTTATTTGTTTCTATTTCTTTAATTTTTACTTTACCTATTCTTATATTAGAAATTTCAGCTATACCATCTTTATTTGTTTCTGTATAATATTTAAAGCCATCCTCATCAGTTATTTCAAATTTTACATTTTCAATTGGAATAGATTTATTATCTTTATCTACTTTTATAATTTTTAATTTACCTTTTTTATGTTCGTTTTTTATATGTAATTCAATTATTTTATTATTTTCTATATTAACTGTATAAATTTCATCATTAATTTCATACTTTATATTATTTTTTAATCCAATTTCTCTAATCTTATATTCTCCTATTGGTAATTTTGAAGTAATTGCTTCTCCATTTTTATCTGTTACTATCTTTTCAATAATTCTATCATTTTTATCTAAAACCTCAAATTCAACTCCAGAAATTTTTATTTCGTTATGATCTTTATCCTCTTTAATTACCTTTATTTGGCCTTTTTTCTTTTCATTTTCTATTATAATTTCTGATGTTTCATTCCACTTTACAACTACATTTTCTTCAACGCATAAATTATATTCTTTTTTTGTTCTCGTTTCTTTTATAATATAATTTCCTGTATTAATATTTTCTATTAATGCTTCTCCATCTGCATTTGTATATAAATGTGCTACTAATTTATTATCCTCATCTAGTAAATCAAATTCTATTCCTCCAAGAGTTATATCAGGATTATCTTTATCTACTTTTACAATTTTCAAATTTCCTTTCTTATGTTTATTTGTTAATTCTTTAGTAATTATTGAATCATATTCTAAATTAATCTCATGCTCTGTGCTATCTATAACATAGTTCTTATTTGTGCTAATTTCTTGTAAAATATATTTTCCAGGATATAAATTTTCAAAGGTAATTTTTCCATTTGAATCTGTTACTTTCGAATCAACTATTTGACCATTTTTTTGTGTTAAATTATATTTAACTCCTTCAATTGGCTTTAAAGATTCCTCATCTTTTTTATAAACATTTATTTTTGCATTATTAACTTTTTGTAATATTTTTCCTGTTAGTTCACATGATTCATAAGGATCATATGTAATAGCATAATCTTGTACATCACTATTTGGAGCTTTTCCAAAGAAAACTGGGTATGTTTTACATTTTCCTACTATATTAATTGTTCCCGTAATGTCTGTATTAAGATTTTTCTTTTCTATCATAATTCTAAAATTTTCTCCGCTAGAAAAATTGCTTTTTTTGTTTCCATTTATATCACTAATATATGTTCCGTCTGGGAAATTTTTTATATTTGTTATTTTATAACTTTCCATACTAACATCTGATGTTACTTTATATTCTTGATAGTACCAATTATCATTATATTGTGTTAAATCTTTAACTAATTTTGTTTTTAAGTTATCATCTTGCATTTTTTGCTTTCCATTTTTTCCAATTTCTACTAATTTATCTATTGCATTTACTATATCTTCTCCTTTTTTATTTATTCCATGATAATAAGTTTTAACATTTCTACCCATTAGAATACTATTAATTGCATGTTTTGTTGCAACATATGCATCATCTTTTGTTGCAACTCCCATTTCTTTAAGAGTTATATATGGATAGCTATTTATTATAACTCTCCATATTCTATTATCTGATATAAGTTTAGAAATTTCAACAGTATATGGTCCTTCCTCATCTACTCCATTTACTCCGTGTTTAATACAATATGCTGGATAGGTTTTTCCTTTGTTTGTATAACATATATAATTACAATCTAAATTATGCCATGTACCATCTGAATGCTTGAATTGTAAATTAGTAGTTATTTTATGATCATTTATTAAATCTGCCTTAGAAATTTCTATAACTTTAGCAGCCATAACAACATTTGATATATTTTGCATAAACATTATTATAATAATTATAATATAGATAATTTTATTTATTTTTTTCTTCATTTTAATATCCTTTCTTTTATTATATTTCTATTGCTTGCACACATAATCGCTGGTTTCTTTTCCCTGCAATGCAAGTTATTAATGTTATTTTATTAATTCCGTCCTCATTTAAAATAGACCAATCTGTTTCTAAAATAACCGATTTTTTATATACTTTATAATCTTTTGTACCGAATTTTGTTTTATATGTAATGATATCACCTTTTTCCAATTCATTTATTCTAGCAAAATAGGAATATTTATTTTGTCTATTATGCGCAGCTAATCCTATATTTCCATCATATTTTGATGTTTCTTCAATATGTCCAATATATTCTTTTAAAATATTTGTTGTACTTCCTTCTTTTACAGTAGCATTTAAACCTATTTTTTCTATATATAAAATACCTAATACGTCATCATTCCATATATTTTCTTCTTTTTCATATGTTACATTAATGTAGTCTTTATCAGTAACTATATTTTCTATATTTTCCAAATCATAATTATGATTAGACCATAAATACATACCACTAAAAAACAACAATATAGCTGCCATTAGCAAAAGTATTTTTTTATAAATTTTTTTCATTCAAACCTCCTTTCTGTTGATAACTATAATTATTTTTCTTTTTATAGGGATTAAAAAGAATAAAGTATTAAATTATGTGTAGCCTAAGTTGTCTACTAGATAAAATTCTGTAAAATTTAAAAAAGTATAATATATATTTACCTTTTATATATTATACACTCAATATAATTTTTTTCAATATAAATCGTATGTCAAAATTCGACATTTTTTGTATATATTCATATCATATGTAACACATTTTTTATGGCAATTTTGAAAATTTTTTTACTTCAGTTACATTTTATAATTTATATGTGACTTTTCCTATACCACCAGAAATAGCATATCCATTTAGATATAATCCTGATGCAATATTAGCAACATTTACATCTATTATTCCTATCAATTTATATGTATAGTGTTGAAAGTATCATATTATTTACCATTTACTCCTTTATTTAAAATTCCATATGCCATTGCTATGTCAGTTGGAACTATATATTTTGCTCCTATTTCTTCTGCAACTACTAATGCAAAAGCACTCATTGCTCTTGTTGCATACCACCAATCTGGATCGCTTACTCTTGCTTTTATCTCATCTAAAGAAATTGCCTTATAGTATCTTTCTGTTTCACTTTTTCTTGTTTCTATATCCATCATAATTGGAGATGCATTATCTTCATACAAAGTATTTTTTTCATATTTTATTCCAGAGTATCTTGCAAATTTTTCATGTCCTCCACCTGCTAATATTAATATATCTGCTTTCTCTTTAGGTAAGTTTAATTTTTCTTTTATATAGTTTTTTACTGTTTCAAGATTCGTTGTTGCAAAGTTTTCTGCTAAATCTGGAAATTTTTGCATTACATCTATAACACCAATTTTTGTATTAACACTTTCTTTTATTCCATTATCATAAATTGCAATTTCAGTAGAACCACCTCCACCTATAAATACACATACCTTATCTTTTACAAATCTAGTTGTTCCGAAAACTGTTAGTTCATTTTCTTTTTCCTGAGAAATAATATTAAATTCGTATCCAGTTTCATCTTTAAATCTGTTTAGGAACTCTTCTCTTTCTATATAATTTAAGGTTCTAAAAATGCTTGTACCACATACATATATCTCTTGTGAAATACTTTTTAAATCGTTTATGCTGGAAATTAATTCTACAATATCACTTTCTCTTAACTTTTTATCTTCATTATAATGCTTTTTGAATTGTATTGTTTTACCTTCTAATTTTTCGATTATTTTTCCATCAAACTTATCAACTTTAGTACAAGTTGAACCAACTTCTACAATTATTTTATTCATATAATTTTCCTTTCCATAAATATTACTAATTCATCTACCTCAATATGCATATTAAAATCATATTTATCCTCTATTAATCTTTTTATAAAAAATTTATCTAAAATCATTATATTAGATAATATCCTTCCTTTTTATTTCCACTCTTATATTTAGTTACTACTACTTTTGAATTTTTTATCAAAAAACATCTAACTGCTTTTCTTATTGGCTTATTCATTTTTGAATTACACTTTCCTATCTATTTTTTTATTTCCAAGTTCTCTTTATATTTTCTTTTTCCTTATCTTTTAGCGATTTAAATAAATCAATTTCCAATTTATTACATACACTACTTAAGACAATAAAAACATCTGCAACTTCACTTTCTATTGTGTCATAATGATTAATTTTAT
>CANQZV010000044.1 GCA_947628425.1 uncultured Clostridia bacterium
ATTTAAGAGAACAAATATTTTTTTGTTGGGACATTTTCTCATTTCTTTACTTAAGACATTATCACATTTCTTTCATAATACCGAAACTTAAATGAGTAAAGATATTGACAAAAAATTACAAAAATGTTACAATTATATTACAAACTATTACATAAAGGTTAAAATTATGTTAAATTTTTTTAAAATGTATTTACTTATTGTAATAATTTGTATATATTTCTTACAAGAAAACACATGATTTATACTAAAAATCAACATTCTTTTCTCTAATATAGGAATAATATATTATTGAAAGGATGTGTTTTCAAATGAGAAAGATAGGAGGAGTAAATATGAGTGCAATATCAGGAAAACTTACAAAAGATAAAACCGCTCAAAGATATTGTAGCGTATATGAATCTCTTGAGCAAAGTTTAAAAGAAGTTAAATTAATTAAAGAAGGAAAAATAAAACCTAAAAAATGGGATGAATTATTTAACGAATTAAAAGAAGATAAGGAGTAGATTATAAATGCAATATGAAATTATACCCACACCTAAATTTGAAAGAGATATAAAGCATTATAAAAAGAAATTTAAAAGTGTATCAAATGATGTAAATGAAATAGTAGAAGAATTAAAAAAGGGAAATTTGCAAGGGGATGTTATTCCAAATTTAGAAATGAAAGACAATAACAATAATACAGTAAAAGTAAGAATTGCAAATTCTGATACTAATACTGGAAAATCAAATGGGTATAGATTAATATATTATGCAGAGAAAAGCGACGGAACAATATATCTTCTTACAATTTATTATAAAAAGGATAAGGAAAATATATCTAATAAGGAAATTCAAGAATTAATATTAAAATATTGTATATAAAATAAGCCACTTCGGTGGCTCTATTTTTTCGGCTATTTTCAACGATTTTTACATATTTAATAAAATAAAAAAATGTATTGATTTTTATTTAAAATAATGATATATAATATTTGAAACAAATAAAAATTGATATTATGTGAATTTTAGGTTGTAATTATTGTGAAAGTATTGATATTAGGATTAATAAATGGAAAAATTTAGGATAAAAAATTATCACTTTTTTATCACTTTAGTTTTGAATAACTATGAATATCTGAAAAGGACTAAATCGTAAAACCGTTGAAAATAGTGTATTTATAAAGAAGTATAAATATGAAGAGATAGCAAAATTACAATCATGGGTTCAATTCCCGTAGGGGTCACCAAAAAATAAAAATAGAGTATAAATAATTAAACATTATAATATTGTAAAATATATAAAATAAAAAATTATGATGAAAAATAATTTATAATTTTACCTAATATCTTAATGGAACAATAATAGAAGTGTTTTTTAATATAAAAATATGAAAAGAAATATTTTTTATATAAGCTAGTGGTTATTTTTTAAAATCAATAGCTTTTTTTATATAACAAATAAGAAAATATATTATGTAAAAATTTACAATATTTAATTTTATGATTGCCAATTATGGAATGTTGCTATATAATAGGTATAATGTTTTATATGAGGAGATTATGTTATGGGACAAAAAAATTATGATTATAACAAAACTGTAAAAATTCAAACTATAAAAGAGTTAATGGATTTAGCGGTAAAAGAAGATGGAGATAAAAATGCTTTTGAATATAGAGACAATCAAGATAAGGAAAAAATAAATAAAGTAACATATAGAGAATTCCAAAATGATACATATTATTTAGGAACAGCATTATCAATGATAAATATGTTAAATAGTCATATTGCAGTAATAGGAGATAATAGTTATGAATGGCTTACCGTATACTTAACAATTTTAAAAAGTAACGGAGTTATTGTTCCTATAGATAAAGAATTAACAAGTAAAGAGATTATTAATGTATTAAAAAGTAGTGATAGTGAAGTTTTATTTTATGCAGAAAAATACGAACAATATATAGAAGAATTTAGAAAAGAATTACCAAAAGTAAAATATTTTATTGGTTTTCAAGAAAAAGAAGAAAATAAAAATAATTTATCGTATATACAATTTAAAGAAAAAGGAAAACAAGAATATCTATTAGGAAATACTTCATATGTAGATATAGAACATGAAAATACAAATACTTTAAAAATGTTAGTATATACTTCAGGTACAACAGGAGATCCAAAAGGAGTAATGTTAACAGAACATAATTTAATTAGTTGTGTATATTACGGATTACAGGTAGCAGAAATTGGAACAAAATGTTTATCTGTTCTACCATATCACCATACATATGAAGCAGTAGCAGGAATTTTAGTTGGACTACATAAACATGTAACAATTTGTATTAATGATAGCTTAAAAAATGTATTGAAAAATTTACAAACATTCAAACCAAATTATATATATTTAGTTCCAGCATTTACAGAAGTATTTTATAAAAATATATGGAGTAATGCTAAAAAAACAGGAAAAGATAAAATTTTAAAAATAATGATACCATTAAGTAATGCATTAAGAAAAGTAGGGATTGATATAAGAGGAATATTATTTAAATCAATTCACCAAGCTTTTGGAGGTAATCTAAAAGAAATTATATGTGGTGGAGCACCAATTAGGCCAGAAATAGGAAAATTTTTTAATGATATAGGTGTAATGTTATTAAATGGTTATGGAATTAGTGAATGTTCACCATTAGTAAGTGTTAATAGACCAAAATTTAATGATTCATCAACAGTTGGAGTAATTCTTCCATGTTGTGAAGTAAAAATACAAGATCCAAATAGTGATGGTGATGGAGAAATATGGGTAAAGGGCGATATTGTAATGATGGGATATTACAAAGATCCTGAACGCACAGAAAAAGTTTTGAAAAATGGTTGGTTTAATACTGAAGATTATGGAAAAATAAATAAAAAAGGACAATTAATTATTAATGGAAGAAAGAAAAATGTAATCGTATTAAGTAATGGTAAAAATATTTATCCAGAGGAAA
Organism: uncultured Clostridia bacterium; assembly: GCA_947628425.1. Lineage (GTDB taxonomy): Bacteria > Bacillota > Clostridia > TANB77 > CAG-508 > HGM13634. The sequence continues at coordinate 2,965 of CANQZV010000044.1, forward strand.
TAGAAAATTATATATTAAGAATACCATATGTATTAGAAACAATTGTAAAACCAATTAAAAATGAAATTGGTCATGAAGTTGCTCTATGTGCAGAAGTTTTTTTGAATACCGAAAAGATAGAAGAAATGAAAATAGATAATATTGAAGAACAATTAAAAAAAGATATATCAAAACAAACAAAAGAATTACCAACTTATAAACATATTACAAAAGTTGAAATTAGAAAAACAGAATTTAATAAAACAACAACTAATAAAATAAAAAGATAAAATTAATAAAATCCTTTTCAATATGAAAAGGGTTTTATTAATTTGCTTAATTTTAGATTCATTAACTATGAAGCAAATTAAAAGAATAGTTTTAAAAGTTGCAGAAGTAAGTAAATCATGTTAAAATATATAGCATGAATATAAAAGAATTATTAGAATACGGAAGAAATAATTTAATAGAAAAAAAAGAGCCATATAGATTATCAAAAACACTTTTAAATTATTTATTAAAAGTTCAGGATAATTATTTAATTATGAACGAAAATGAACTAGTAAATATAGATATAGAAAAAAAATTTAAAGAATCTATTAAGCTATTAAATAATGGTATACCAATTCAATATATTACAAAACATCAAGAATTCATGAAAATGAACTTTTATGTGGATAAAAATGTATTAATACCCCAACCAGATACAGAAATTTTAGTTGAAGAAGTTATTAAATTATATAAAACTAATACCGCGAAGTTTAAAGTTTTAGATTTATGTACAGGAAGCGGAGCAATAGGAATTTCAATTGCAAACTATTTACAAAATTCTGAGGTAACAATGTCAGATATATCTTTGGAAGCTTTAAAAATAGCGAAGAAAAATGCATTGAATAATAATATAAAAAATAAATGTAAATTTATACATTCAAACATGTTTAAAAATATACAAAAAAAGTTTGATATTATTGTATCTAATCCTCCATATATAAGAACAAATATAATACCTAAATTAGATAAAGAAGTCCAAAATGAACCTTTTATTGCATTAAATGGAGGAAAAGACGGACTATTATTTTATAAAATAATAGCAGAGCAGGCTCATATTTACTTAAAAAATAAAGGAATATTAGCTTTAGAAATAGGTTATGACCCAAAGGAAAAAGTTATCGAATTACTAACTAAAGAAAAAAAATACAAAGATATATATTCAAAGAAAGACTTATGTGGTAATGATAGAATTATAGTATGTAAAAAAGGAGAAGATAAATGTCATTCTCATCAGATATAAAAAACGAATTATTAGAATTAAAAATGTGGAATAACAATAGTCAAATGAATCAAGAAGAACAAATTGCAAGACTTTGTATTAGAGAAGCCTTTATTAAATATGGATCAATAAATGATCCTTATAAAAAATATCATTTGCAAATGATATTAAAAGAAAAGAAAAAAGTTCAAGAAATACAAATGCTTCTTTTAAACTTTAATATTCATGCAAAAATTATAAAAAAAGATAAAGAATATATGTTATATTTAAAAGATGGAGAAGAAATTTCAAATTTTCTTGCATTAATTGGTGCAAATAAAAGTGTGATTAAATTTGAAGAAATTAGAGTAATTAAAGAAACAAGAAATGATATTAATAGACTTGTTAACTGCGAAACTGCAAATCTTAATAAAACAATTACTACTGCTGTTAAGCAAATCGAAGATATTAAATTAATACAAAGAAAAAATAAATTTAATAGTTTACCAGATATTTTAAAAGAAATAGCAATAATAAGAATAGAAAACCCAGATATGCCTTTAGCAGAACTTGGGCAAATTTTAACAAAACCTATAGGAAAATCAGGAGTAAACCATAGATTAAAAAAAATATCTGAAATAGCAGATGAACTTAGAAAAAACTAAAATGTATGTATAAAGGTAGGAACCCAAATGAAGGAATTAGGAATATATATACATATTCCATTTTGTATAAAAAAATGTGAATATTGTGACTTTATATCATATTATGATAAAAACATATATATTGAAAAATATATTAAAGCATTAAAAAAAGAAATAAAAAATACTTTAGAACCACTAGTAATAAAAAATTTGTCATTAAAAAATTCTCAATATAAAATTACAACAATATATATAGGTGGAGGTACTCCATCATCAATTCCCTCAAAATATATTTTAGAAATAATGAATACTATAAACAAAATAAATAATATTAAAAATAATTCTATTGAAGTTACAATTGAAATGAATCCGGGAACAGTAACTAAACAAGAATTGATAGACTATAAAAAAGCAGGTATTAATAGATTAAGTATTGGTTTACAAGAAACAGATAATAAATTATTAAAATCAATTGGTAGAATACATACATATGAGCAATTTATAGATATATATAAACTAGCAAGAGAAATTCGGATTTAATAACATAAATGTAGATTTAATGATAGGTCTTCCAAAACAATCAATAGAAAATATAAAACAAACTTTAAAAAAAGTAATAAAATTAAATCCAGAACATATTAGTGTATATTCTTTAATTTTAGAGGAAGGAACAAAATTATATAATAAATTTCAAAATAATGAAATAGAATTGCCAGATGAACAGCTAGAAAGAAATATGTACTGGTATGTTAAAAATATATTAGAAAATAATGAATATATTCATTATGAAATATCCAATTTTGCTAGAAAAGGGTACGAGTCTAAACATAACCTAAACTGTTGGGAACAAAAAGAATATATAGGGGTAGGAATAGCAGCACATTCGTATTTAAATGGATTCCGATATTCGAATATAATTAATATAGAAGAATATATTAATTATATAGAAAATGATAAAACTAATTTAAAAAAATTTATTATAAAACCTTATCAAATTATTCATGAAAAACAAACAAATGAAGAAATGAAAAATGAATATATGTTGTTAGGTCTAAGAAAAATAGATGGAGTAAGTATAAAAAAATTCAAAAATAAATTTTTAGAAAATCCTATTTTCTTATTTCAAAATAAACTTTCTAAATTAGTAGAAAAAAAATTATTACAAATAGATGGAGATAGAATTAAATTAACCAATAAAGGGCTAGATTTGGCAAATATTGTATGGGAAGAGTTTATATAATAAAATAAGAATATAAAATAAACTAGAAATAACTTGACAGTTTACAATAATAAAGGTAAAATAATATAGTAAGTAAAATAGATTCTTTAATATAAAAAATTATAAATTAGTATATTATGGAACATTGAAAATTTAATAGAAAAGAGGGATAAAATTATGAGTATTGTAATTATTATCGCCACTATTCTAATCTCAGGAGCTGTATTTATTCCTATAGGAGTAGCTATTAGAAAAAAGACAGCAGAATCAAAAATAACAAGTGCAGAAAGTGAAGCCAAAAGGGTTTTAGAAAATGCAAGTAGAGAAGCAGAAAATATAAAAAAAGAAGAAATTTTTAAAGCAAAAGAAGAAATAATGAAATCTAGAGATGAATTAGATAAGGAGATTAGAGAGAGAAGAGGCGAAGTACAACAACAAGAAAGAAGATTAATTCAAAAGGAAGAAAATTTAGACAAACGTTCAGATATATATGAGCGAAAAGAAAGAGAACTAGAAAAAATTGAAAATGAACTAGAAAAGAAAAAAAAAGATATTCAAGAAATTTTTAATAGACAAATGCAAGAACTACAAAGAATTTCAGGATTATCTATAGAAGATGCAAAAAAACATTTATTAAATGAATTAGAAAAACAATTAAATAATGAAAAAGCATCTTTAATTAGAGAAATAGAAACAAAAGCAAAAGAAGAGGCTAATAAAAATGCAAAAGAAATATTAAGTTATGCAATTCAAAAGTGTACAGCAGATCACACATCTGAAACAACTGTATCTATTGTTAATTTACCAAATGATGATATGAAGGGTAGAATTATTGGTAGAGAAGGTAGAAATATTAAAGCATTAGAAACTTTAACAGGTATAGATTTAATTATAGATGATACACCAGATGCTGTTATTATATCAGGATTTGATCCATTAAGAAGAGAGGTTGCTAAAATAGCATTAGAAAAACTAATTGAGGATGGTAGAATTCATCCAGCAAAAATAGAAGAAATGGTAGAAAAGGCAAAAGAAGAAATAGAAGCAACTATAAAAGCAGAAGGAGAAAGGGCAACTCTAGAAACAGGTGTAATGGGGTTAAACCAAGATATTATTAGATTAATTGGAAAATTAAAATATAGAACAAGTTATGGGCAAAATGTTTTAAATCATTCAATAGAAGTATCTAATTTAGCTAGAATAATGGCAGAAGAATTAGGATTAGATTCAACAAGAGCAAGAAGAGCAGGACTGTTACATGATATTGGAAAAGCACTAGATCACGATATGGAGGGTACTCATGTTGAATTAGGTGTTGAAGTTCTAAAAAAATATAAAGAGAATGATTTAGTAATTAATGCTGTAGAAGCGCACCACGGAGATGTAGAACCAAAAACTTTAGAAGCTGTTTTAGTGCAAGCAGCAGATGCAATATCTGCTTCAAGACCAGGAGCAAGAAGAGAAACATTAGAAGCATATATTAAAAGATTGCAAAATTTAGAAGAAATAGCTAATTCATTTGAAGGTGTTGAAAAATCATTTGCTATACAAGCAGGTAGAGAAGTAAGAATAATAGTAAAACCTGAAAAAGTATCAGATAATGATATGACTGTACTAGCAAGAAATATTGCAAAAAAAGTAGAATCAGATATGGAATATCCAGGACAAATAAAAGTAAATCTTATTCGAGAATCTAGAGCAATAGAATATGCAAAATAATAAAAAAATCACTGCTGAAGCAGTGATTTTTTTGTAACTTTTATACTTTAATTTTCAAAGTAAAGTATAAGCTGAGAATGGTCTAAACAATAAACCACTACAGCATTTCTTTTAAGGATAATTCTAGAAATGTTTAAAGGTTTAGAATTATTCAACAAACCTAAAAAATTCATTTTAGAATTTGTATCCAGTGTTCTTGGTGGATTATACACCAAAAACTTATCGCTAATTGGCCGATTTTTCTTATCAGCCAAAGTGAAATACCGGTAGTTCTTCACAATAGTAGGAATATTTCCTAATTCCTCTTCTGTAAAACCTACTCCTCTCATGAAACTTTTTAGTTTCATTGGTCCCTTCTTAATTGAAATTTCTGAATACATAAATCCCTTTCTGCGCTACTTACATGTAGCGACTTAATGCTTAACAACGAGTTACTAAATTAATTATAACACAAATAAAATATAAAATCAACATTATGTAACTTGATTTTATATAGAATATATAGTAATATAGATAATAATAATTTTAATAATAGAGTAAAATATTAAATTACTCAAATATAGGAAGGTAAAAAATGAATATTTTAGCAGTTGGTGATTTAGTAGGAGAAAATGGATTAAAAAAACTAAAAGATGAATTACCTAATTTAAAAAATGATAAAAATATAGACTTTGTAATAGTTAACGGAGAAAATGTTGCAGGAGGAATGGGAATTACAGAAAAAGATTTTAACCAAATTATTCATGCAGGTGCGGATGTTGTAACTCTTGGAAATCATACATGGTCTAAAAAAGACATATTTCGTTTTATTGATAATGAAAAAATAGTAAGACCAGCCAATTATCCAAAAACATTACCAGGAAAAGGTTATTATATATATGAATGTAAAAACAAAAAAATAGCAGTATTAAACTTAATAGGAAGAACAGATATGGGTGTATTATCTGAAAATCCATTTTTAGAAGCAGATAGAATTCTTGAAAAAATAAAAGACAATGCAAATATAATTATTGTAGATTTTCATGCAGAAGCTACTGCGGAAAAAATAGCAATGAAATATTATTTAGATGGGAGAATTAATATCTTATATGGAACACATACACACGTTCAAACAGCAGATGAAGAAATTACTCAAAAAGGTACAGCTTACATAACAGATATAGGTATGACAGGTCCAAAAGATTCTGTAATAGGAATGGATAAAAGTGCATCTATAAAACGATTTGTTACAACATTACCAGAAAAATATAAAATAGCAGATGGAAAATCGAAAATGAATAGTTGTTTATTTAAAATAAATGATGAAAATTGTCGAATAGAAAAAATATTAAGAATAAATTTATAGAAAAACGCGAAAAATTAATAATAATCACATACGAAATTTCTAATATTTTCCATTAAATACTAGACAATATAAATAAATTATATTATAAATATAACTGTTCACAAAATTTATATTTAGGAGGAAAGAAATGGAAGTTTTAAAAATTTCAGCAAAATCAAATCCAAATTCGGTAGCAGGAGCAATAGCAGGCCTAGTGAAGGAATCTAACAAGGCAGAAATGCAAGCAATTGGAGCGGGAGCACTTAATCAAGCAATAAAGGCCGTAGCTATAGCAAGAGGTTTTGTAGCACCATCAGGAGTTGATTTAGTATGTGTACCAGCGTTCGCTGAGGTAGAGGTTGAAGGAGAAGACCGTACAGGTATCAAAATTATAGTTGAATCTAGATAAAACATTATAGATGAAACGAATATAGGAGAGTTTGGAGAACCAAACTCTTTTTTGAACATAAGGAGAAAATTAATGAAAAGAACAAAAAGTAAATTTATAATTATGATTATAATTAGTATCATAATTATATATATTGTATACAATTTCTCAATTGGCAATACTAAAAAAGAAAATAATGAATTAAGTGTTAGTACAAAAGATAAAATAATAGTAGCAAATATACGAATTGGAATTATTAATTTTGATAATATTAATCCTATATTAAGCAACAATAGCAACGTGCAAAATATATCTAAACTAATATTTGAGCCATTATTTAATTTAACCAATGATTATAAAATAGAACCATGTTTAGCATCAGAATGGTCAAAGCTCAATAAAACAACATATTTAATAAAAATAAGAGAAAATGTAAATTGGCAAGATGGGTATAATTTAAGCTCAGATGATGTTATATATACTGTTAATATGCTAAAAGAATATAAAAACAAGTCAATTTATTTTAATAATATAGAAAATATAAAAGAAATAAAAAAGATAGATGAATATACAATTCAAATAATAACAACAGAGGAAATACCATATTTTGAATATAACTTAATTTTTCCAATTATGTCTAAAAAATATTTTAATAAAGAAAATTTAAATTCAAAAGACAAAAATATAAATATTATAGGAACAGGAATGTATTATATTTCAGACTATAATAATGATAATATTATATTAAAAAAAAATACAAATTGGTGGAATAGTAAAGAATTAAAATTAGATACAATACAAATAAATTTATATAAAAACTTTTATAATGCAATAAATGATTTTCAAACATCTAATGTTGATTTTATTATGTCGTCAGCAATTAATATAGATGAATATATTGACGGAATACAATGTAATAAAGTTAAATATATTGGAAGAAATTATGATTATATAGCTATGAACTGTAATAATAAAATTCTTAAAAATAAAGATATAAGGCGAGCTATAAAATATGCAATTAATAAAGACGAGATTATTCAAAATGTATATAATAATCAATACACTAAATCTACATTCCCATTAGATTTTGGAAGTTTTATATATAATAAAGGATCAGAAGCAATAGAATATAATATAGAAGAATCAAAAAAGATACTAAAAAATTCAAATATAAACTATAATGTGTTATTAAATTTATTAGTAAATAAAAATAATGATGAAAGACTTAAAGTTGCAAAATTAATAAAAGAACAATTAGATAAAATAGGAGTAATAATTAATATTGTAGAAAAAGACAAAAAAGAATACAAAAAACTTATAAAGGAAGGACAATATGATATTGTATTAACAGGAAATACATATAGTTATAGTCCGTCACTAAATTCTTATTATGGGAATAAAAACATTGCTAATTATTCAAATGAAGAAATAATAAAAAAAATAAATGAAATAGAAAAGAACAATGAAGAACAAGAATCAAAAACATTACTTTTAGATGTTATAAAAGATTATAATGAAAATTCGCCATATATTAGCTTATATTATAATACTTCAACCATATTATATTCATCTAACATAAAAGGAGAAATTTCACCAAACTCTTATAATGTATTTTATAATATAGAAAGTTGGTATAGAGAATTTGATAGATAATAGAAAAAAATTTAAAAAAGGTATTGACAAAATATAGTATAACC
>CANQZV010000045.1 GCA_947628425.1 uncultured Clostridia bacterium
CATAAATATTATTAAACCCTCTTTTAGGTAATCTTCTATATAATGGTGTTTGACCACCTTCAAATCCACGTCTTACTTCTCCACCACTTCTTGCTTTTTGTCCTTTTTGTCCTCTTCCTGAAGTTTTTCCAAGACCAGAACCTATTCCGCGTCCAACTCTTTTTCTTACTACTTTTTCAGTAGCTGATTTTATTTCACCTAATTGCATTTTTTGCACCTCCTCTTGTAAATTATAATATATCGCTTGATTTTTTTCCTCTTTTTACAGCGATTTCTTCTACAGTTTTCATATTTGATAATCCATTAATTGTAGCATAAACTACATTTCTTGGGTTATTTGTACCAATTACTTTTGTTCTAATGTTTTTATATCCAGCAAGTTCTATAACTGGTCTAACACTACCACCAGCAATAATTCCTGTACCTTCTACTGCTGGTTTTAATAATACATTTGCACTACCAAATTTTCCAACATATTCATGAGGTATAGTTGTATCAACAATTGGAACTGTTACTAAATTCTTTTTAGCATCTTCAATTGCTTTTTTAATTGCATCTGGAACTTCTGCAGCTTTTCCATTACCAACACCTACGTGTCCATTTTCATCACCAACTACAACAACAGCACTAAATCTAAAAGTTCTACCACCTTTAACAACTTTAGCAACTCTGTTAATAGCAACAACTTTTTCTTTTAATTCAACTGTATTTTCTTCCATGTGTTTTAGTTTCCTCCTTTTTTATTTTCAGGGAAACACTTTTTCCCTTATGTCATTTTTAAAGAAATATGTAATTTCTTTTATTATGAAAATATCTTACTTATATTTTATTTAAAATTGTAATCCGCCTTCTCTTGCAGCTTCAGCCAATTCTTTTACTACACCATGATAAATATATCCGCTTCTGTCAAAAACAACTTCTTTTATTTTCTTTTCAGATGCTCTTTTAGCAATTAAAGTTCCAACTTCTTTAGCAGCTTCTTTATTTGCATGTTTAGTTTTTACTTCTTTATCAAGTGTAGATGCACTTACTAAAGTATTACCTGCTACATCATCTATTATTTGCGCATATACATTTGTATTACTTTTATAAATACATAATCTTGGACATTCTGCTGTTCCACTAATTTTTCTACGAACACGTACATGTCTTCTATTTCTTGTAGCTTTTCTATCAATTTTAGAAATCATTTTATTACTCCTTTCTAATTAATTATTATTTTATTTCTTACCTGCTTTACCTTCTTTACGTCTAATATGTTCATCAACATATTTAATACCTTTTCCTCTATAAACTTCAGGTGGTCTTTTTGTTCTTACTTCTGCTGCAGTTTGACCTACCAATTCTTTATCTATTCCTCTAACTATAATTTGATTTTGACTTGGCACGTCAAAAGTAATTCCTTCTGGTTCTACCATTTCTACTGGATGAGAATATCCTAATGTTAGAACTAATTTTTTACCTTGTTTTTGTGCTCTATAACCAACACCATTTATTTCTAATTCTTTTTTAAATTCATCTTTAACACCTATTACCATATTGTTAATTAAAGCTCTTGTTAAACCATGTAAACTTTTATTTATTGGTTCATCATTTGGTCTAATAACCTTAATTGTTTTATCTTCAACTGTAACGTTAATAGGTTTTGCTATTTCTCTTGTTAATGTTCCTTTAGGTCCTTTAACTGTAATTACATTATCATTTACTGTAACTTCAACACCTTCAGGTACTATAATAGGTTTATTTCCTATTCTTGACATTTTTTTCACCTCTTTATTTTTTTATTTGTTTTTGTATTACCATATATAAGCTAATACTTCTCCACCAATACCTAATTCTCTAGCTTTCTTATCTGTCATGATTCCTTTTGATGTAGATATTAGTGCAATACCTAATCCGTTTAAAACTTTTGGTAATTCATCTTTAGAAGCATATACTCTTAAACCTGGTTTACTTATTCTTTTTAAACCAGATATTACTTTATTACCATTTTCATCGTATTTTAATGTAACTCTAATAATTCCTTGCGCCATAGTGTCATTTGTTAATTCTTCATAAGCTTTAATATATCCTTCTTTAAATAGTATATCTGCTATTGATTTTTTTATATTTGATGCAGGTATATCAACTGATTTATGTTTAGATCTACTTGCATTTCTAATTCTTGTTAGCATATCTGCTATAGGATCAGTGATATTCATTATTTTTTTCCTCCTTTTCTAAAAATTAATGAGAAACTTTGTATTACCATATCAATATTAATTTTTAAATATTCAATATACACATGTATTATTTGAAATTTTACTAATTTTGACTTTCTTGTACTACTTGTTTTTGATTAATTTTTGTAAATTTATTTTTAGATTGAATGTTAGATTATTGAAGTTTAATGTTTATTGTTATATTCAAACTTCTATTTTCTAACCTCTAACTTTTATTTTACCAACTTGCTTTTTTCACTCCTGGAATTTCACCTTTATGTGCTAACTCTCTAAAACATACACGGCATATTCCATATTTTCTAATATATGCATGTGGTCTTCCACAAATTTTGCATCTATTATATTCTCTTGTTGCATATTTTTGATCTTTCAATTGTTTTACTTTTAAAGATTTTTTAGCCATCTTTTTCTCCTTTCTATAGTATAGATAACCTAATATAATCTATTTTATAAATTAATCAAAAGCGAGTATTGCTATTTGAACAATAAATATTTGAATTTTAAATTATATTTATTACACAATTTAATAAAATTAAATTAAAGTTCAACAATGCAAAACTAGGCTTTTCATTAATTTTAGTTTTTGAATGGCATACCCAATAATGTAAGCAATTCTTTAGCTTCTTCATCTGTTTTTGCTGTTGTTACAAATATAATGTCCATTCCTCTTAATTTATCTATTTTATCATATTCTATTTCAGGGAATATTAATTGCTCTTTTATACCCATTGAGTAATTTCCTCTTCCATCAAAAGAATTAGCAGATACTCCTCTAAAATCTCTTACTCTTGGTAATGCTACATTAAATAATTTATAAGCAAATTCATACATTTTTGTGCTTCTTAGTGTAACTTTACATCCCATGTTTACACCTTCTCTTATTTTAAAAGCAGCAATTGATTTCTTTGCTTTTGTTACAACTGGTTTTTGTCCTGTTATAATACTTAAATCATTTATTGTATTCTCTAATGCTTTAGGATTTTCTCTTGTATCTCCTAAACCAACATTTAAAACTATTTTTTCTAGTTTTGGAACTTCCATAATAGATTTATAATTAAATTTTTTCATTAAAGCTGGAACAACTTCTTTTTTATATTGCTCTCTTAAATTATCCATTATGAATTGCCTCCTTTCTTAAATTCTATTTTAATTTATTTCCACATTTTTTACAAACACGAACTTTTTTATCTTTTTCCATTTCATAACCTATTCTTGTAGGTTTATTGCATTTAGGGCATATTACATTTACTTTAGCACTAAATATTGCACATTCTACTGGTATAATTCCACCTTCATCTCCTTGTTTTCTAGGTTTAACATGTTTTTTTCTTATATTAACACCTTTAACAATTATTTTTCCGGTTTTAGGAATTACTTCTAATACTTCTCCTGTTTTTCCTTTATCATTTCCTGATAAAACTTGAACAGTATCACCTTTTTTTATTCTCATGTAGGTTTTCGCCTCCTTTGAACGATTTTTTTATTTGCTTTTGACAGTTATAATATCTGCCAGTATTTTTTATATTTAAGTCTTATTTTATAATACTTCTGGAGCTAATGAAATAATTTTCATATAATCATTATCTCTTAATTCTCTAGCAACTGGTCCAAATATACGAGTTCCTCTTGGAGTTTTATCATCACGAATAATAACTGCTGCATTTTCATCAAATTTTATGTATGAACCATCTGGACGTCTAATTCCTTTTTTTGTTCTAACAACAACTGCCTTTACTACATCACCTTTAGCAACAACTCCGCCTGGTGTAGCACTTTTAACAGAAGCAACAATTACATCTCCTATTTCAGCATATCTTCTATATGAACCACCTAAACATCTAATGCACATAATTTCTTTTGCACCTGTGTTATCAGCAACTTTTAATATTGATTGTTGTTGTACCATTTAGTTTTCCTCCTTTATTTGTATTTTGTTTTAGTGCTTGGTATTTGATTATTTATTACATTATTTTAAACTTCCAAACTCTAAACCTCAAAATTAAAATTCTAAACATGAATTTTTACTTTTATTTAATTTCAGCCTTTTCCATAATTTCAACAACTCTCCATCTTTTATCTTTAGATAAAGGTCTTGTTTCCATTACTTTTACTATGTCTCCGATTTTACATTCATTTGCTTCATCGTGAGCTTTTAATTTATATGTTCTTTTTACGATTTTGTTGTACATTTTATGTTTTACACTTGTTTCTACAGCAACTACAACTGTTTTATCCATTTTGTCTGATACAACTTTTCCAATCATAACCTTACGAAGATTTCTTTCTTCCATTATTTAGATTTCTCCTTTCTTGTTAATGTTTTTTAACGTTTATTATTTGTTTTCGGCTAATTCACGTTGTCTTAATACTGTATTTATTCTTGCTATATCTTTCTTCACTTCTTTTATTTTCAAAGGGTTATCTAACCCGTTTGTAGCTAGACTAAATCTTAATTTAAATAATTCATTTTTTAGTTCACTTAATTCTTTTTCTAGCTCTGGTGAAGACATATCTTTTATTTTATTTATCTTCATCATTATCACCACCTACTTTAGACTCTCTTACTACAAATTTTGATTTTACTGGTAGTTTATTTGCAGCAAGTCTCATAGCTTCTCTTGCTATTTCTTCAGGAACGCCTGCTAATTCAAACATAACTCTTCCTGGTTTTACTAAAGCTACCCAATATTCTGGAGCACCTTTTCCTTTACCCATACGAGTTTCAGCTGGTTTTTTAGTAATTGGTTTATCTGGGAATATTTTTATCCAAACTTTTCCACCTCTTTTTATATAACGAGTCATAGCAATACGAGCTGCTTCTATTTGATTAGATTTAATAGCTCCTGCTTCAATAGCTTGTAATCCATATTCTCCATCTGTTACTTCAATACCTCTAGTAGCTTTTCCTCTATTTCTACCTTTTTGCATTTTTCTATATTTTGTTCTTTTTGGCATTAATGGCATTATTCTTCTCCCCTTTCGTTCTTTTTAGTTGGAAGAATTTCTCCTCTATAAATCCAAACTTTTACACCTATTTTTCCATAAGTTGTATCAGCTTCATAGAATCCATAATCTATATCAGCTCTTAAAGTTTGAAGAGGTATTGTACCTTCTTTATAGAATTCAGTTCTTGCCATATCGGCTCCACCTAATCTACCAGATACTGCTGTTTTTATTCCTAAAGCTCCTGCTTTCATTGTTTTTTGCATAGCTTGTTTCATTGCTCTTCTAAATGAAATTCTTCTTTCTAGTTGAGCTGCAATATTTTCTGCTACTAACTGAGCATCTAAATCAATATCTTTTACCTCAACTATATTTAAATTAACATCTTTATTAATCATTTTTGCTAATTCATTTTTTAAAGTTTCTGCAATTGCTCCACCTTTTCCTATTACTAATCCAGGTTTTGCAGTGTATACATTTACCCTTACAAATTTAGCAGTTCTTTCTATTTCAATTTTAGAAATACCACTAATAAATAATTTCTTTTTAACATATTCACGGATTTTATGGTCTTCTACTAAATAATCACTAAAGTTTTTAGAATCTGCATACCATTTTGAATTCCAGTCTTTAATAACACCAACTCTTAACCCATGTGGATTCATTTTTTGTCCCATGTTAAAAATCCTCCTTTCTTTTACCAATATTTGATTAATTTCTTTCCTTTAATACTATTGTTATATGGCTTGTTCTTTTTCTAATTCTTACTGCTGAGCCTTTTGCTGCTGGTCTTATTCTTTTTAAAGTAGGACCTTGGTTAGCATAAATTTGGTCAACATATAGTTTAGAACTTGTCATATTATGATTATTTTCAGCATTTGCAATTGCTGATTTTAATAGTTTTTCTATTATTTCAGAAGAAGCTTTTGGTGTAAATTTAACAATTGCTAAAGCTTCACTTACATCTTTTCCTCTAATTAAATCTGCTACAATTTTAACTTTTCTAGCTGAAATTCTAGCATATTTAAGAGTTGCTTTTGCTTCTAATACTGCTTGTGCTTCCATTATAAACCTTTCCTTTCTCAAAGTAACTTTTGTTTAAAAATAGAATTAAAAATTATTTTATAAACATAAGCTTTCCTTGTTTACATTCTTATATCTTTTATTCTTTAGAAGATTTAGCTCCTGCATGACCTTTAAATGTTCTTGTTGGTGCAAATTCTCCTAATTTATGTCCTATCATTTCTTCAGTTATATAAACTGGTACATGCTTTCTACCATCATGAACTGCTATTGTGTGTCCAACAAATTGAGGATAAATTGTAGAAGCTCTTGACCATGTTTTTAAAACTTCTTTTTTACCAGATTCATTCATAGCTTCTATTCTTTTCATTAATTCTGGTGCCACAAATGGTACTTTTTTGCTTGATCTTGACATTTAATTATTTCCTCCTTTTTACAATAAACTTATTAGATTGTTTATTTTTCTTTCTAGTTTTATATCCAAGTGCTGGTTTGCCCCATGGAGTCATTGGTCCAGCGTGACCAACAGGAGCTCTACCTTCACCACCACCATGTGGGTGATCTACTGGGTTCATAACAGAACCTCTAACTGTAGGTCTAATTCCCATATGTCTTTTTCTTCCAGCTTTACCTAATTTAATGTTTTCATGATCAGAATTTCCAATTGTTCCAATTGTTGCTCTACATCTTGTTAAAACTAATCTCATTTCTCCAGAAGGTAATCTTACATGTGAAAATTTTCCTTCTTTAGCCATTAATTGTGCGCTTTGTCCTGCTGCTCTAACCATTTTTCCACCTTGACCTGGGTTTAGTTCTATATTGTGAATTAATGTACCAACAGGTATATTTTCTATTGGCATACTATTACCTGGTTTAATATCTGCCTTTTCACCAGATATTACCTTATCTCCATCTTTTAATCCTTGTGGAGCTAAAATATAACTTAGAGTTCCATCTTCATATTTTAATAATGCAATATTACTACTACGATTTGGATCATATTCAATACCAACTACTGTTGCATACATATCATCCTTATTTCTTTTAAAATCTATTATTCTGTATTTTTGTCTATTTCCACCACCTTGATGTCTTACTGTAATTCTACCATATGAGTTTCTTCCTGCTTTTTCTTTCTTTTTAGAAAGTAAAGATTTTTCAGGAGATTTTTTTGTAATTTCTTCATATGTAGAAACAGTCATATTTCTTCTAGATGGAGTATAGGCTTTAAAATGTTTTATTCCCATTTCTTATTTTGAAACTTTAAAAAACTCTTGCTTGTGTTTTTAAGTTTATAAATATTTTAGTAATACTCGTTTTTTAAAGTTTCTTCCTCTCTTTCTTTTTTATATTTACAGATTTTTTCCTGCTCCGTATAACAGTTATTCTTTATTTTCCGGGTTCTTTCCCGATATTTTTATTTAATAATTAATAATTGAATATGTTGTTTATAACAATCAACATTTATTATAAATTATAAATTCTTCATTATTAAATATTTATTGTAATTTAGGTTACACATTAAGCACCCATAAATTCGTCAATAGAATCTTTATATTTCTTAGAAACTTTAACTACTTTTCCACCTTTTCCTAAATAAGTTTGTTCTGATGGATTAGTATCTATTGTTACTATTGCTTTTTTCCAAGATGGTGTCATTCCTACATGAGCGCCTACTCTTTTTTCTTTTCCTCTTACATTAACTGTATTTACTTTTAAAACTTTAACTTCAAAAAGTTTTTCTACAGCTTTTGCAATCTCTACTTTTGTTGCTTTTTTATTTACTTTAAAGGTATACTTTCCTTCTTGTATTCCTTCACTACTTCTTTCAGTAACGATAGGTTTAATAATTACTTCTTCTGCTATCATTATGCGTACACCTCCTCTAATTTTTTAACAGTATCTAATGTTACTACTAAATTATTATATTTTAATAAATCATAAACATTAATTGTATTTACTAATGTAGTTTTTATACCTTCAATATTTCTTGCGGATTTTTGAACTTGCTCATTTTTTTCTGGTAACATTATTAAAGTTTTTCCTGTTACTTTAAGATTGTTTAAAGCATTTACCATATTTTTTGTTTTTATTTCATTAAAAGCTAGTTTATCAACAACTACTAATGATTGTTCTAAAACTTTCATACTTAACATTGATTTAATTGCTAATCTTTTTTCTTTTTTATTAACTGTATATTTATAACTACGAGGTTTTGGTCCTAATGCTATACCACCTTTAATCCATTGTGTAGCACGAATACTACCTTGTCTTGCTCTACCTGTTTCTTTTTGTCTCCAAGGTTTTTTTCCTCCTCCAGTAACTTCTGATCTGGTTTTTGTACTTTGAGTACCTTGTCTTTGATTAGCTTGATAGTTTACTAGAACGCTATGTATAATAGCTTCATTTGGTTCAATTCCAAAAATTTCTTCTTTTAAATCTATATCACTAACTTTTTTACCTTCTATGTTATATACATTTACTTTTGGCATTTACATTTCCTCCTTTCCCTATTTAGCACTTTTTACTGTAGCTTTTATTTTTAATATTGCACCTTTAGGTCCAGGTACACTACCTTTTACTAAAATTACATTTTTATCTAAGTCAACTCTTACTACATCTAAATTTTGTATAGTAACAGTTTGAACACCCATATGTCCAGGTAATTTTTTACCTTTAAATACTCTACCTGGTGTAGATGTAGACCCCATTGAACCTGGTCTTCTATGATACATAGAACCGTGTCCCATTGGTCCTCTATGTTGTCCATGGCGTTTAATAACACCTTGGAATCCTTTTCCTTTAGATGTTCCTTGTATATCAACTTTATCACCAGCTGTAAAGACATCTACTTTTATTTCATCACCAATTTTTACATTATCGATAGAATCTACTCTAAATTCTCTTAAATGCTTTTTGTCTGTTAATTTTAATTTTTCAAAATGTCCTTTTTCTGGTTTATTAATATGTTTATCTTTTACATCACCGAAACCTAATTGTATAGCATTATAACCATCAACATCAGTTGATTTTATTTGTGCTACTATACATGGTCCTGCTTCAATTGCTGTAACTGGAATAACATATCCTTTTTCATCAAATATTTGTGTCATTCCAATTTTTTTACCTATTATAGTTTTCATTTTAATTTAATTCCTCCTAACTATTGGCTGGTTTATAAATATTAGTATTAGTTATTGAAAAATATTTTTCAAACCTGTAACTTTTATAAATAAAACAGCTTGGCTTTTTACATATATAAATATGTAGATTATAATTTAATTTCTATATCAACACCTGCTGGTAATTCTAACTTCATTAAACTATCAACTGTTTTTTGTGTTGGATAAAGAATATCTATAACTCTTTTATGTGTTCTCATTTCAAATTGTTCTCTTGAATCTTTGTCTTTATGAGGACTACGTAAAATTGTTATAATTTCTTTTTGTGTAGGTAGTGGAATAGGACCTGAAACTTTAGCTCCTGTTCTTTTAGCAGTATCTACTATTTTTTCAGCAGACTGATCTAAAACAACATGATCATAAGCTTTTAATCTTATTCTAATTTTTTCGCTTCCCACAGCTTTGCTTGTTGTTGCCATATTTTTCCCTCCTTAAAATAAAATAATGTCTGATGATTTGCATCATCTTTGACCTTCTATGGCAAGTTAAACGCACCCTGGTGTTTCTTTTAACTCCTTTTTTAAATCCCAAGTTAATTGCATGATTTTCTTGGGATAAGTGCTTTATATAACTTATCGCCCGGTCTAAGCCAAGACATACTCCACAAGAGTTCCCTCCATTAATTTTATATTAATGTAGCCACATCTTGCTTCTTCGCAAATCTACATGCCTTATTATTATACAACCCTTATTTCCGTATGTCAAGAGTATTTTTTATTATTTTGTAATTTTTTTGTAATATTTTTAATAAGTTGATATTACTCTATTTTTTAGTAGAATTTTTCTAATATACAAAAATCTAGCCGAAAGGCTAGATTTCTTGCAAAATATTAACTTGTTTTTCAAAAAATGGAAAAGAGAACCGTCCCAATTTCCATTTTTCAAAATCATAAGTTTTCTATTTCTTCTTTAGTTAAGCCTGTTGCTTCCTCTATTTGTTTAATTTCAATATTCATATTTTTCAATTTTTTTGCAATTTCTAAACTTTTATTTTTTTCTCCTCGTTCTTCGCCTATTATCTCTCCTTCAGCTTTTCCTCTTGCTTCTCCTATTAATTCTCCTTCTGCTCTTGCTC
>CANQZV010000046.1 GCA_947628425.1 uncultured Clostridia bacterium
TGGTAGCGAGAGGGAGATTCGAACTCTCGACCTGCCGGGTATGAACCGGATGCTCTAGCCAACTGAGCTACCTCGCCATATCAAATTGCAAATATTATTATAAACACATTTTTTATTTTTGTCAATATTTTTATAAATAATTCTATATTTTTCTAAATAGAAATTTATATTTAATTTTTTAATGTTACTAATAGGACGCAACTATATGTTGCGTCCAAAATATTTAAAATAAATTTATTCAATACCATATTGTTGTGAGAAATAGTTATTAATATCAAATTGTTCATGTGTTTCTGGTTTTCCATAATCAATTCCATATGTTTCTACTGAAATATTTGTAATTTTAGGTGGATTAACTGGTATTGATTTTTCTGTGTCTTCATCACTTGCAGCTTTTACTTTTGTTTTTGATATTTTTTCTAATACATCAAAACCTTCTATTACTTTTCCAAAACCTGCATAATAACCTGTTAATGCTAAATTATCATCTGTTGTCATAATAAAGAATTGTGAACCTGCTGAATTAAAGCCCTCTTTTAATAAAGATGATCCATAATTTGAATAATCATTTCTTGCCATAGCAATAACACCTTTTTCTAATTTTAATGTATTTTCATCATATTCATTTTCAGTAAATTCACCATTAATACTATATTTTACATCTTCATCTGAATCTTTTTCGATGTTTGGATCTATATAGCTCATTGTTGGAGCACCGCTACCATCTCCATCAGGATCTCCACCTTGTATCATAAATTCTTCAATAATTCTATGAAATGTTAAACCATTATAAAATCCATTATTTGCTAATGCAATAAAATTACTAACTGTATTAGGTGCATAATTTGGATATAATTCTACTTTCATTGTTCCATAGTCTTCTACTTCTATTGTTGCTATAGGATTTTGACCTTTATAAGTAACTTTTCTATAATATCCATAACATAATGATAATATTAGTGCAATTACTAAAATAATTGCTATTATTAAAATTATAGTTTGTATTAATTGTTTTTTCTTATTTTCTTTCTTTTTCATTATTTTCCTCCATATTTTATTTATTATTTAATTTCTTGTGCAGCTACATTTCCACCTGTATCTACTGAAATTTCTAATCTTTTTGTAACTGTATTTTGATTATTATCTGTGTATTTTATATCATATTGTCCTATTCTTTTAATAATAATTTCGTTATTACTAGCTACTTCCCAATAATCAACATCTGCTTTTTTATATTGAAGAGTACCATTAATAACATCTCCAACATTTATTGGTGTTATTTTTATTATATACGAGGTTGAAGAATATTTTTCTACTTGATACGTAAAATCTATTGCTCCGGTATTTTTATTGGTATTTTTACTTACTTTATATTTATTACTTTCTAAAGTATAGTACTTTTCTCCATTTATGTCTATTCCTTCAGGATTAATTACAATAGAATTTTCAAAATCAATTAATAAATTTAATTCTACACCCAATATATTCAATTCTTTTTCTACTTGTTCAGCAGTATAGTAACTAAAATTGTCACTATTATATCCTAAACTTTTAATTAAATTAATTTGTTCTGCTGTAGGAGTTGCTCCTAAATTTTTTAAATAAACAGTTTCTCCAGATTCATTTATATAATTTTCATTTAAATTTTCTATTTTAGAAATGGCTTCTTGCGCTATTTCCAATTTAGTATAAAAACCGTTTAATTTTGTTTTATTAATTTGAGATGATCCAGCAGTTACCGTAATAGTCATTAAAATTAATAAAATTATTATAGTTACTACTAGTGCTATTAATGTTATCCCTTTATTGTTATTAATTCTATGCATTTTAGAAGCATTCATTTCGATATTATTGGTTTTAATCATCATTTTAATCATAACCCTTTCTTTTGTATTTTATAACATTACATTATCAAAAACAAATTGTTCTTGCATTCTTTTTAATGATTGTTTTATATTTTTTGCTCTTACTTCTCCTATACCTTCTACGTCATCTAAAGTTGGTATATCTGCTAATAAAATATGTTGAAAAGTTTTAAAAGATTTTACTAGGTTTTCAACAATATTATTTGGCATTCTTGGAATTTTATTAAGTAATCTATAACCTTTTGGATATACTGCAACTTCATCATAATTGTCAAAATCTTCATATCCTAATAAAGTAGCAATAATTGATGGTTTCATTAAATCTTCATATTCTAAATTAATTAACTGATTAAATACTTTTTCTACAGTTCTTTTCTTTCCAGGTGCAATATAATCTTTTATAATTAGTTTTTCTTCTTTTTCTAAACCACCTATTAGTTCATCTAATTGAATATCTACTAATCTTCCCTCTTCACCTAATTCTATAATTCTTTTTTTAACTTCTTCAGCCATTCTCATTGTCATTTCTGCTCTTTGTAATGCAGTTAAAACATTGTCTAGTGTAACAATATCATTAAATTCATATTCATTTAATAGATTAATTTTACTATCAAATACCTTTTTATATTTTTCTACAGTTTGTAGAGCTTGGTTAGCTTTTTCTAATATTCTTGATGTTTCTTCTAGAACATATTTTATATTTCCTTTATAAATTGTTATAACACTTCTCCTTTGAGAAATACTAATAACTAAATTTCCAGTTTGCTTTGCTGTTCTTTCTGCTGTTTTATGTCTTGTACCAGTTTCTTGTGTTTCAATATTAGATGATGGTATTAACTGAGCATTGGCAAATAATATTTTTTTTAAGTCTGAACTTAAAACAATAGCTCCATCCATTTTTGCGAGTTCATATAATCTTGAAGGTGTACATTCTACATTAATACTAAAACCGCCGTCAACTAAACTTAAAATTTCTTCAGAATCTCCAACTACAATTAGAGCTCCTGTTTTCGATTTTAAAATATTTTCTAATCCTTGCCTAATTTCAGTTCCTGGAGCAATTAATTTTAAAATTTCTATAATTTCATCTTCTTTATTTTGCACTACTCACCACATCCAATCAATTGAATTATTTCTTTATTATTTTCCAAAAACTATTTTCATAGCTTCATTAATATTTTTCACACCTATTATATCTAATTGATAACTATCTTTCAATACTTTTTTGTTACTTTCTGGTATAATACAAGTTTTAAAACCTAGTTTTTCTGATTCTTTTAATCTCTTTTCTATTAAATTAATTGCTCTTACCTCACCTGTTAGACCAACTTCTCCTAATGCAACTAGATCTGTTGGAATAGGTATATTTTTAAAACTTGATGCTGTTGCAAGTACCATTCCTAAATCAATAGCCGGTTCATTTACTTTTAAACCACCAACTACATTTAAATAAACATCTTGATTTCCTAGCATTAAACCTGCTTTTTTTTCTAATACTGCTATTAATAATGTTAATCTATTATAATCAATTCCATTTGCTGTTCTTCTTGGTAGTCCGTATACACTTTGTGTTGTTAATGCTTGAAATTCAACTAGTAGAGGTCTTGTACCTTCAACACTTGCTACAATAACAGAACCAGCAGGATTTTCATTTCTTTCCGAAATTAAAACTGACGATGGATTATCTATTTCTACTAATCCTTCATTTTTCATTTCAAACATACCAATTTCATTTGTTGATCCAAATCTATTTTTTACTCCTCTTAAAATTCTATAAGAGAAATACCTTTCACCTTCTAAATATAAAACAGTATCTACCATATGTTCTAATACTCTTGGACCAGCTATATTACCATCTTTTGTAACATGTCCAATTAAAATAGTTGTAATTTTATTCTCTTTGCATATTCTCATTATTTTAGAAGTAATTTCTCTTACTTGACTTACACTTCCAGGTGCAGATGTAATTTCTTCTGAATACATGGTTTGAACAGAATCTATAATTACTAAAGCTGGGGTTAAATTTTCAATTTCTTGTTCAATAATATTAATATCTGTTTCAGAAATAAATAATAAATTTTCATTTTTAACATTTAATCTATCTGCTCTAATTTTTACTTGTTCAGCAGATTCTTCACCTGATATATATAATACTTTTCCAGTTGTTTTTATTTTGTCGCATATTTGCAAAATTAATGTAGATTTTCCAATTCCAGGCTCTCCCCCTAAAAGCACCAAAGATCCATTTACTAATCCTCCACCCAATACTCTATCTAATTCTCCAAAACCAGTAGAAGTTCTACTACTTTCTTTTCCTTCTATTTTATTTAAAGCTATAGGTTTAGTTCTTTCTTTATTTAATTTACTAGCAAATGAACCACTTTTGGTAGAAATAACTTTTTCCTCAAAAAAGCTATTCCATTCATTACAAGCTGGGCATTTTCCCAGCCATTTAGGTGATTCATAACCGCAATTATTACAAATAAATACTGTTTTATTTTTTGCCATCATATCCTCCTACACATTAGAATTATACCATTTTATTTTTTATATTACAATACATAATTCAAATCAAAAACATAAAAAAGACTGCCTATTTATATATTAGGCAGTCTTTAGTGTATAAATACACTTCGTTGAAATTATTCAATTGTAAATTTACTAGATATTGATTTTACCATTCCATATGGGTTTACTCTAAAAAAATATTCGCCAATTAATCCAACATCTTTACTTTTAACTTCATTTAGAATTCTACTTGCAAATATTTCTTTTACGTTTTCTTCTCCATGATTTAATAAGATTAATTTTAAATTTTTAAATTGCTTTAAAAATTTAATCATTTCGTCAGCTTTTGCATGCGCTGAATATTCAGTTGTGTACTCTACCCGAGCTTCTTTTTTTACCATTAACCCTCTAACATTAACCATTTCTCCAATTTCTGTATTTTTTAACCTATCACCTAAAGTTCCTTTTGCTGTGAAACCTGTAAAATGAATAAGAGCATTTTTTCTTCTTATATATTCCGGTATATATAATTGAGCAGGTCCATATGACCCCATACCAGATGTTGTAAGAATTATTTTGCTTTCTGTACCTTTTAATATTTCACACCTATTTTGTTTATTAACATAGGTTAGATTTTCAGGTAAAAAATTTTTTAAATTTGGTTTAATGTTAAAATCATTTTTCAAAAACATTTCTGTATATTTTATAGCAAGATTTCCATCCAAGTATATAGGAATTTCAGTACTTAAAATTTTGTTTTCTTGCATGCATTTTAATTCATACAAAATTTCTTGTGCTCTTCCTAATGAAAAAACTGGTGCTATAACTATTCCAGAATTGTTAATGCATTCAATAACATTTTTCTTAAAACATTTTTGAATACTTGTTGAATCCATATATCCATAAGTAGATTCTTGAATTACTGTTAATGGTAATTCTAAAATCCATTCAGGAACGTCTGGAACATTGAAAAATAAATTTTTGTTGTTGTAATCTCCAGTAAATAACAAATTAATATCATCATAATCTGGATAACTTATTTGTATCAATATCATTGCTGATCCAATAATATGGCCATTTTTTAAGAACGTTACCTTTACATTATTATTAATTTTAATAGTTTCATTATATTTACATGAACTTAAAAGTGAAATTGTTTTACTAACATCAGTTTCATAGTATAAACATTTTTCATTTTTTCGTTTTGCATTTTGACTTAATACTTTATAACTATCTTTTAATGCTAAAGGTAATAATTTACATGTTTCTTCAGTTAAGTAAATTTTGTTAAAATAACCGTTCTTTACAATAAAAGGCAATCTTCCTATGTGATCAACATGATTATGAGTAACCAAACAAAAATCAACATTTTCCGGATTGAATAGTAAGACTTTATTTAGTTGTTCATATTTTTTCTCTTGAAATAATCCACAATCTACAATAAACCGCATTGTAGCACCATTTGGAAATTTTACAGATACTAAATTACATGATCCAGTTACTTCAGGATTCATAGACATTATATCTGCGTAAAATAAATCTTTTCCCATGAATAACTTCTCCTCTCTTTAATTAATTCAATGTTCATTTAGAACAATTTGATGAAGTAAGTTTATCATATTAAAAGAATTATGTCAATCTTTAAATAATATTTTTAATTTATTATTATAATTTTTTTAGTTTTGCAATAAAAAATCCTTCATATAATTCATTAGGACAAACACATATTGTTCCATCTATTTCTGTTGGTAATAATGGTACTCCTTTTAGTATATCTTTATTAATTGATATAATTTCTACTCTTTTTTTATCAAGCATTTCTTTTATAACTTCTTCATTTTCCATATTTATAATTGAGCATGTTGAGTAAATTATTTCTCCACCTGGTTTAAGAATGTTTATAGCTTTTTTTAGTAATTGTTTTTGTGAAGCAATGCACTTTAAAATTAGTTTTTGCGTAAATACTTTTTCAAAATCTGTCTTTTCAATTGTAATTGTTCCACTTCCACTACATGGTGCATCTAATAATATTTTATCAAATGAAAAGAAATCATCTAATTTTCTAGAATCTGTTACCATAATATATACAGAGCTAGCACCTTGCTTTTCAATATTATACTTTAGTTTTTCTGCTCTTATTTTATTCATTTCACACGCAGTAATTGTTGATTCATTATTAGTAATAGCCGCAATTTGAGTTGTTTTTCCTCCCGGTGCTGCAGTCATGTCAAGTATTGCTTCTCCTTTTTTAGGCTCTAATATAATAGGAGGTAACATAGAAGACAAGCTTTGCAAATAAATCTTTCCATCTTTATAAATTTTTGATTTTCTTATTGTATCTTCTTTTGCATTAAGAATAATAAGTGCATCATTACTCCATTCTACTTCTTTGAAGATAATGTTTTCTTTTTTAAAATAATTTTTAATTTCTTCAGTATTACTTTTTAATGTATTTATTCTTAGAGTAAGATATCTGCTTTTTTTATAACCTTCTAATATTTTATTTGTATATTCTGTTCCATATTGTTTATTAAACATATTTAATAAAAATTCTGGAATTTGTTTTTTCATGCTAATCTCCTATTTTATATTTTAAATTTATAATATTGTTTCTTTTTCTTTTACCATTTGGCATATTATATCTGCCGATTTTTCTACACCTAAGGCATCACTATTAATACAAATGTCATAATTTGCATGATTATTCCATTCTTTTTCAGTATAATGTTTATAATGATTAGATCTTAATTTATCTATTCTTTTTATTTCTTTTTCTGCATTTTCTTTATTAAAACCATATATTTGTGTTGCTCTTTTTATTTTATTTTTTAGTGTACTATAGATAAATACTTTAACAACATTGTTTCTGTCTTTTAAAATAAAGTCTGCACATCTTCCAATAATAACACATGATTCTCTATCTGCTATTTCTTTTATTAATTGTGACTCTTTAATAAATAATTCATCTGCATTATTTAATCCTGCATAATAACCACTATTTAAAGTATCTAATGTATTTCTTCTCTGTTCATTACTTTCAATATATTCTTCTGATAATCCTGTTTCTGTAGAAAGTTTTCCAATAAAATCTTTATCATAAAATTTTATTCCTAATTTATCTGCAATTAATCTTCCTATATATCTTCCTCCTGAGCCATATTCTCTTGAAATAGTAATAATAATATTTTTATTTAATTGGTTATTTGTACTTGTATCGTCCGGTAATGCATCTTTTCTTGCAAAATTTTTATTTAAATTCTTTACTTCATATACAAGTAATGTTACTGCAAGAATAAAAGCTAATCCATCAGCAAAAGGTCCTGAATATAAAATACCATTTACACCCCATATACTACTAAACAATGCCATAGATGGTAATAGAAATGCAATTTGTCTAGATAATGATAAAATTGCACTTTTTGAACTTTTTCCAATTGCCTGAAAGAAAATACCTGATGGCATTTGAATTCCATTACAAATACATAATAATAAATAAATTCTAAATGACAAACAAGCAAATTCTATATAATTTTCTTCTCCATCTCCAAATATAGAAATAAGTTTATCTGGTATTGTTTGGAATAAAATAAATGCAATTGTACTAATTACTGTACTTATAAACAATACAATTTTTAATGTTTTCTTTACTCTATCAAAATTTTTAGCACCATAATTATAGCCAAAAATTGGTTGTGCGCCAACAGCAATTCCTAGTATAATACTATTCAAAATTTGACTTATTTTCATAACAATTCCTAATACTGTTATTGGTATTTCTGATCCAAATTTTGATTCCATTCCATATTTAGCAAGCAAATTATTTTCCATAGCAACTACAGCCACAAAACTCATCTGCGTAATAAAACTACTTATTCCTAGCATTGCTATTTTCCTAATAATGTTAAACTTAGGTTTAAATAAGTCTCTATTTATAGTAATTGATTTAAATTTTTTTAAATATAAAATGTTAATAATAAAAGTAATAAATTGACTAAAAATTGTAGCAATTGCTGCACCTTCAACACCCATTTTAAAAATAAAAATGAAAATTGGATCTAGAATTGTGTTTAAAATTGCTCCAGAAACCATTGATATCATAGAATATTTTGGGCTTCCATCTGCTCTAATAATAGAATTTAAAGTAGTTCCAATCATTACAAAAGGTATACCTATAGAAATTATTCTACCATACTTCAAAGCATAAGATTCTAAAGCCTCTGTGCATCCAAATAAGTTTAATAATTGAGGTAAAAAACAAAGAGCAATTATGCAAAATAAAATAGCAATAGTAAATGAAATTATAATACCATTTGCAACTCCTTTTGCTGCGTCTTTTTCCTTTTTTTCTCCTAATTTTAAACTTAAATATGCAGATGTACCATCTCCAAACATTAAAGCAAAAGCTAAACATATCATGGTAATTGGAAACACAATATTAGTGGCTCCATTTCCTAAATAACCTACTCCCCAACCAATAAATATTTGGTCTACAATATTATATAAAGAATTAACTAACATTGATATAATACATGGAATTGAGAATTTAGCAATTAATTTTCCTATTCTTTCTGTGCCTAATATATTTTCCTTTTTATTCAAAATTTTTCCCTCTTTCTTTTTTATTTCAACTTTACTATTTTAACACTTTATTTATTTAATGTCAAAACATTTATTTAAAAATTATGTGAAATATTTTATACAATAAATAGATGACATATTAAAAAACATGCCATCTATTGCATTATCTTAGGGCTAATTAGTCGATAGAGGAAATAATAATTTTTTTATTATTACATTCCTTTGCAATAATTTTCCCGTAATTTATGAAACTTAGCTTACCACATTTTATTGTAATAACACATCCGCCATTTTTCGATACAATATTTAATGTGTTAAACATCATTTCTGGAAGTTTCCGGGATTCTTTTGGTTTAAGCTCGCTACCTAAGATTTTTAGGGTGACAGTAGTCTCATTTTTTATTATCATGCAGCACCTCCTATTATTTTATAGTTATATTATACTATATTTTACATAATATGGCAAATTTATATTTATTAAATCCAAAATTTATTTTTACTAACTTAAATTTGTAACAATAAGAAACAAATATTAAATTAAAAAATAATTGTAACATTTTATATAACATATTTTCTATTAATTTAAAAATTAAAAGAAAAGGTTAGATAAACCCTTTCTTTTGCTTTCTTTAGGTTACAGATGATATTGCATATAACAGATATTTTCTTCTTAACTCAACTTTTATATTCTCTACAATGGTAGTAATTTCCGCTGATTTTAATGCATCTGTTACTGCTTCACTTAGTTCTTTTCTATTGGTACACATTTCTTTGAAAATCAACTTCATTACTGCTATTTGTAGATTTTCCATATTCTGCTTGGAAATGAAATCTTTCAAGTATTTTAAAGTAACTTCTTCTATTTTTTCTTCATTTAATTGAAAATTTACTGCTTTCATATTATACTTAATATTCTTTGCATGTATTTCCAAAAAAGAAGAAAAAGCATCCTTTAAAAACTTGTTAAAAGGTTCATTCAAGTTTTCATTAAACAAAAACATATCTGTAACATACTTTTTTTCCATTTCGAAAGAAATGGTTATCCGTTCTTCCATTGAAGATACCTCCTAAAAAATATTTTATGTAAATATTTTAACATTTTTTTCCTGTTTTGTCAATTAATATTATCCTTCTTATTTTAAAAAAAGTAGAAAAGAGAACCGTCCCTTTTCCACTATTTCATAAATTGATATTATTTATTAACTATAAATTTTCTATTTCTTCTTTAGTTAAACCTGTTACTTCTTCTATTTGTTTTATTTCAATGTTCATATTTTTCAATTTTTTTGCTATTTCAGTTTTTTCTTTTTTCATTCCTTTTATCTCTCCAATTTTTCTTCCTCGTTCTTCGCCTATTACCTCTCCTTCAGTTTTTCCTAGTGCTTTTCCTTCTGCTCTTGCTCCCTCTAAATTTGTTATTTCATCTCTTATTGCTTTTTCTCTTAGTTCTGCTATTCTTCTTGCTTCTTCA
>CANQZV010000047.1 GCA_947628425.1 uncultured Clostridia bacterium
AGTAAGACGTGGATTTGAAGGTGGTCAAACACCATTATATAGAAGATTACCTAAAAGAGGGTTTAATAATATTTATGCTAATAAATATACAGAAGTAACTTTAAATATGTTAAATAAATCAAAAGCAACAGAAGTAACTGCTGAATCTTTATTAGCTGAAGGTATTATTGGTAAAGTAAATGACGGAATAGTTATTTTAGGAACTGGAAGCTTAGATAAAAAATTGACAGTTAAGGCTAAGAGATTTACTAAATCTGCTGCAGAAAAAATAGAATCTGCTGGTGGAAAGATAGAGGTGATTTAATTGTTTAAAACAATAAAAAACGCATTAAAAACACCAGATGTTAGAAAGAAATTATTATATACTTTATTATTAATTGTAATATTTAGATTAGGATGTTTTATTACTGTACCAGGAGTAAACTCACTTACATTAAGTGAAGCTATTTCATCTTCAGCAAATGGATTAAGTAGCTTAATAGATATTATTTCTGGTGGGGCATTCTCAAGATTTTCATTATTTGCAATGAGTATTTATCCATATATTACTGCTTCAATTGTTATTCAATTATTAGCAATGGTTATTCCATCTTTAGAAAAATTAGTAAAAGAAGGTGGAGAAACAGGAAAAGAAAAAATGAATACTTATACAAAAATACTTACAGTTATACTAGCAATTGTTGAAGGTTTAGGTATTTATTTAGCTTATAAAACATCAGGAGTATTTGTTAATACAACATTTTTAACAGGATTTATTGTTGTTTTATCTTTAGTAGGAGGTACATCATTGCTTATGTGGTTAGGTGAACAAATCACAGCAAGAGGTGTAGGTAATGGAATATCAATTATAATATTTATAGGTATTATAGCTGGTTTACCTACAGGAATAACAACAATTTATAGATTAATATTTACAGAAGCAGGTTTTGAAACTACAGGATTACTACTAGCCTTAGGAATTATTATAGGAATAGTTCTAATTGTAGCAGGAGTAGTATTTGTAACTGAGGCAGAGAGAAGAGTTCCTGTACAATATGCAAAGAAAGTAGTAGGAAGAAAAATGTATGGAGGGCAAAATACACATATTCCAATTAAGCTAGTAATGGCTGGAGTTATGCCAGTAATTTTTGCATCATCATTTATGACATTTCCAGCAATGATTATTCCAATGTTTAATCCAAATATTGCTACAGCAACAGGATTTCTTGCAGGTTTATATAAATTTTCACTTGCAACATCATCTTCAGCTGTACCAATAGGATATTCAATAGCAAATGCAATTGTTTATTTATTATTAATTGTAGGATTTACATTCTTTTATACATATGCAACATTTAATCCTGCAGAAGTATCTAATAATATTAAACAAAACGGAGGGTTTATACCAGGAATAAGAGCAGGAAAACCTACAACAGATTATTTATCTTCAATTATGAGTAAATTAATATGGTTTGGAGGAATTTTCTTAGCATTAATAGCAATTCTTCCAATGTTATTAAGATTTACTAATTTGAACTTTACGTTTGGAGGAACAACAATATTAATTGTTGTTGGTGTTGCACTAGAAACAGTACAACAATTAGAATCATTATTAGTAATGAGACATTATAAAGGATTTTTAGATTAATAAATTAAAGGCAAGAGAATTTTAAAATTCTCTGCCTTTATGTTGTAATATAGTAAATATAATATAAAACAACAACTATATTTGAATTATTTTCTATTAATAATCAATCAACTAAGTAAAATGTAATAAAAAATATCATTAATAGCCAGCATGTGTAAACAGTTATATGATATTTTTAAATACTATTTTCTATTAAATATTATTTAAAAATGTTATATAATAACAAATATTTTTATAAAGGAGAGATAAAAATGGTAATATTAATGCTAGGTGCACAGGGTACAGGAAAAGGAACTGTAGCAGGAATCTTAAGTAAAAAAACAGGTTGGCCACAAGTATCTACTGGAGATATTTTTAGAAAAAACATTGCAGAAGAAACAGACTTGGGAATAGAAGCAAATAAATATATTGCAGCAGGAAACTTAGTTCCAGATGATATAACAATTCCAATGGTTATATCAAGATTAAATGAAAAAGATGCACAAGAAGGTGTAATATTAGATGGATTTCCTAGAACTGTAGAACAGGCAGAAAAATTAGATGAAATATTAAAAACACAAAATAAAAAAGTAGATTTAGTAATAAATCTAACAACACCTAGAGAAGAAATTATTACAAGAATTTTAAACAGAAGAGTTTGTTCAAATCAAAACTGTAAAGCAACATATAATTTAACAATGCATCCACCTAAAAAAGAAGGAATATGTGATAATTGTGGATTTAAATTAATACAACGAGAAGATGATTCTAATGAAGAATCAATAAAAAATAGACTAAACATATACAACAAAATAACAAGTCCATTAGTAGAATATTATAAACAAAAAAATGTATTAACAACTCAAGAAGTAAGTGAAGTTATAAATCACTTAGGTCAAGATGTAGCTGAAGAAGTATATAATGAATACATAAAAAAATAATTATTTATATATAAAATTTTATTATAAAACGGACAAGGTATAATAATATTTAATATAAGTTAAAGGAAGAGAAAATGATATATATAAAATCAAAAAGAGAAATTGATTTAATGAAAGAAGCTTGTAAGTTAACTGCATTAGCCCATAAAGAAATAGAAAAAGCAATTAGACCAGGTATATCAACATTAGAATTAGATAAAATTGCAGAAAAAGTAATTAGAGAAAATAATGGTGTGCCAGCACAAAAAGGATACCCAGGACCAGATAAATATACACCAAATTTTCCAGCTTCAATATGTGCTTCTATTAATGATGAAGTTATTCACGGAATCCCATCTAATAAGGTCATATTAAAAGAAGGAGATATTATTAGTATAGATTTAGTAGCATACAAAGATGGATTTAATGGAGATGCTGCAAGAACATATATTGTAGGAAAAGGTTCAAAAGAGGACCAAAAATTACTAGAAGTTACAAAGCAAGCTTTTTTTGAAGGTATAAAATTTGCAAAAAAAGGATATAGAATCGGAGATATCTCTAATGCAATAGGAGAATATGTAAAAGAAAATGGATTTAGTGTTGTAAAAGAATTTCAAGGACACGGTATTGGAAGAAGTATGCATGAAGATCCAGGAATTCCTAACTATGGTAAACCAGGAAAAGGACCAAAATTAGAGCCAGGAATGACTTTAGCAATTGAACCAATGGTAATAGCAGGTAAATCCTCTATTTTAATGTTAGATGATGGATGGACAATCGTAACAGAAGATGGATCAAATTCAGCACATTATGAAAATACAGTTTTAATTACAGAAAAAGAGCCAGAGGTATTGACATTAGGATAAATTTCGTGTATAATGTATAAGTTAATTGTATTATTATGCGATTATTGTGTTTTATAATACAAAATTAGGAGGGATAACATTGGCAAAAGAGGATGTTATAGAAGTAGAAGGTACAGTTGTAGAAACACTACCAAATACTAATTTTAAAGTTGAACTTGAAAATGGTCATCAAATATTAGCTCATATTTCAGGTAAACTTAGAATGAATTATATAAAAATATTACCAGGAGATAAAGTAAAAGTTGAACTTTCTCCATACGATTTATCTCGTGGTCGTATAACTTGGCGTGCAAAATAAATGAAAAACGGTATTTTGCGGTGTTAAATTTTTATAAATATTTTTATACAAAATACTATTTCAAAAAATTTAACTTGTTTTCATAGCAATACACCATTTTTGATTTATTTAATTTATATAAAAAAATAATTTTAATCAATAGATTGTAGTGAGGTGAAGAAAATGAAAGTAAGACCATCAGTAAAAAAAATATGTGACAAATGTAAAGTAATCAAAAGAAAAGGTATTATTAGGGTAATTTGTGAAAACCCTAAACATAAACAAAGACAAGGTTAATTTTATTAAATATCTCGTAAACCGAGAAATACTTTTAGATAATAACACAAATTCGGTAGCGGCTGTGAACCTATTTTAGGGTTACATATCAGATTTGTGTTTTTATAAATGTTTTACTATTTTTCAACTATTTATTCAAATTACAATCCTAAGAATAAATACATTTCAAGTTAAATAGAAAAAACAAAATAAAAATATAATTTGGAGGTGCTAAATTTATGGCTCGTATAGCAGGAGTAGATTTACCTAGAGAAAAAAGAGTAGAAATAGGACTAACATATATCTATGGAATAGGTGTATCAAGTTCTAACAAAATTCTAGCAAAAGCTGGAATTGACCCAGACACTAGAGTAAAAGATTTAACAGACGATCAAGTTAATAGTATTAGAAAAGTTTTAGATGAAGATGAATACAAACTAGAAGGAGACTTAAGAAGAGATGTAGCTCTTAATATAAAAAGATTAACAGAAATCGGATGTTATAGAGGATTAAGACATAGAAAAGGATTACCTGTAAGAGGGCAAAGAACAAAAACAAATGCTCGTACAAGAAAAGGTCCTAGAAAATTAATTAGTAAAAGTAAAAAATAAAGTCAAAATGAATTTTACTTTATTAGATAAGAAAGAATGGTAAAACTATTTGTTTCTTATTTATTTTAAATAATTATGAATCATTTGAAAATTGAATTTTAATAATTAATATAAAAATATTAATTATTAACTATTCGCTTTTCACAAAATTTTAAAATAAAATTTAAAAGGGAGGGTAAAACCAAATGGCTAAAAATACCGTAACAAGAAAAACACCTAGAAGAAATAGAAAAAATATTGATAAAGGTGAAGCTCATATTCATTCAAGTTTCAATAATACAATAGTTACAATTACAGATGTTGCTGGTAATGTAATATCTTGGGCTAGTGCAGGAGAACTTGGATTTAAAGGTTCTAGAAAAAGCACACCATTTGCTGCTGGAGAAGCTGCAGAAACAGCTGCAAAAACTGCAATGGAACATGGGTTAAAAACTGTAGATGTATTTGTTAAAGGACCTGGTTCAGGAAGAGAGGCAGCTATAAGATCACTTCAAACAGCAGGTTTAGAAATTAGTGCAATTAAAGATGTTACACCAATACCTCATAATGGATGTAGACCACCTAAAAGAAGAAGAGTTTAATAGGGTATTAATAAATATTTAATAAAAGGAAGGAGTAAGAAAATGGCAAGATATAAAGATGAGCAATGCCGTATTTGCCGTAGAGAAGGACAAAAATTATTCTTAAAAGGTTCAAGATGCTATTCTGATAAGTGTAGTGTATCAAGAAGAAACTACGCTCCAGGAGAACATGGACAAAAAAGAGCAAAACTTTCTGAGTATGGAACTCAGTTAAGAGAAAAACAAAAAACAAAATCTTTTTATGGAGTTGGAGAAAAACAATTTAGAAAATATTTTGAAATGGCTTCTAATAAAAAAGGTATTACTGGTGAAGTATTACTACAAATGTTAGAAAGTAGATTAGATAATGTTGTATATAGATTAGGATTTGGTAGTTCTAGAGCACAAGCAAGACAACTAGTAAATCATGGACATTTTGATGTAAATGGTAAAAAAGTAGATATAGCTTCATATTTAGTAAAACCAGGGGATGTAATTTCTGTAAGAGAAATAAAAAAAGATTCAGCTATTATTAAAGCAAATTTAGAAGCAAATAGTGCAAGACCAGTTCCAGAATGGCTAGAAAAAGATGCAGATAATTTAAGTGGTAAAGTTGTAAGATTAGCATCTAGAGAAGATGTTGATCTATCAGTAGAAGAGCATTTAATAGTAGAGCTATACTCTAAATAGAGGTTAGAATATAGAAGTTGGAAATCAAAAGGAAGAAAGCTTATAAAAATAAAATATCTTAAATAATTTTTATATAAAGTTAGTAAGAAGTTTAAATGTAGAAGATAAAAGGTTAAATTGAAAGCCAGCCTTTAGCTTCTAACATCTAACTTCTAATATAGGAGGTAAAAATGATAGAATTTGAAAAGCCAAATATTGAATGCTTAGAAATTAATGAAGAAAATAATTATGCTAAATTTGTTTGTGAACCATTAGAAAGAGGATATGGAGTAACTATAGGTAACTCTTTAAGAAGAATATTACTTTCATCTCTTCCAGGTTGTGCAATTACAGGAGTAAAAATAGAAGGAATAGTACATGAATTTTCAACAATACCAAACGTTGTAGAAGATGTACAAGAAATTATAGTAAATTTAAAAAGTGTAAGATTAAAATCTTATGACAATGAAGAAAAAATACTAAGAATAGAATATAAAGGAGAAGGAGAAGTTAAAGCTGGAGATATTATAACAGATGGAACTGTAGAAGTTTTAAATCCAGACTTACATATAGCTACTGTTGCTGAAGGTGGAAGTTTAGTAATGGAAATGACAGCAGATAAGGGTAGAGGTTATAATACAGCTAGTAAAAATAAAAAACCAAATCAAGATATATCAATTCTTCCAATTGATTCTATTTATACACCAGTAAAAAAAGTAAATTACACAGTACAAAGCACTAGAGTTGGACAAATGATTGATTTTGATAAATTAATTATAGAAGTATGGACAGATGGAAGTTTAAAAGCAGATGAAGCATTAAGTTTAGCTGCAAAGGTAATGACAGAACACTTAGCATTGTTTATAGATTTATCAGAAGCAACAAAACATACACAAGTAATGGTTGAAAAAGAAGAATCTATGAAAGAAAAAGTATTAGAAATGTCTATAGAAGATTTAGAGCTTTCTGTAAGGTCATTTAATTGTTTGAAGAGAGCAGGAATATCTACTGTAGAAGATCTATCAAATAAAACTCAAGCAGAAATGTTAAAAGTTAGAAATTTAGGTAAAAAATCATTTGATGAAGTTACAAATAAATTGCATTCACTAGGACTTGATTTTGCTGAAGAAGAATAAAATTAAGTAACAAGTAAATCAAAATAAAAAATGTAGATAGTACTTGTGTACAATGATAATTTTAAAATGAAAGTTTACGCTGTAATAAAAAACTTTTAATTAAGTTATATAGAAGGGAGAAAAAAGAAAATGGCTATAAATAGAAAATTAGGTAGAACTACTGCTCAAAGAAAATCAATATTAAGAAGTTTAACAACAGACTTAATTTTACATGAAAAAATAGAAACAACTGAAGCTAGAGCAAAAGAAATAAAAGCAATAGCAGATAGTATTATTGCTTTAGCAATTAAAGAAAAAGACAATTTTGAAACAGTAGATATGAAAGTTGTAAAAGCTAAATTAGATAGTAATGGTCATAAAGTTACAGAAAAAGTAACAAGTAAAAATGGTAAAGAATATTTAAAAGTAGTAAAAGAAGAAACTACTGAAAAAAGACAAAAAGATATGCCATCAAGATTAAATGCAAGAAGAAAAATAATGACAAAAATTAATAAAGTAAGTGGTGTTGATTTACCAGGAAAATTATTTGGAGAAATAGCTACAAAATATGCTGATAGAGTTGGTGGTTACACAAGAATAATTAAAAAAGGTCAAAGAAGAGGAGATGCAGCAGAAGTAGTTATATTAGAATTAGTATAAAATAATTTAAAAATGAAGATAAACAAAAAAGTTTATCTTTATTTTTTTAACAGAAAAATTTTAGTAGATAGAAACGCTACAATTGTTATTGAATTCGAAACTTGTTTATTTATCAGCAAACTCAAATTAACAAAAATAAATAAAAAAATAAAAGTGTTCTTACATTAACTATTGTAAGAAATAATTTTATAGCATATAATATATAAAAATAATTAATTAAAAGAGGTATATTATATGAAAAATATATTAGTAAAAGATATTATAAGAGAATGCAAAGGAATATTAATTTGTGGCAATGAAAATATTGAATGTGAAAACTTTTCAAAAGATACAAGACAAATTAAATATGGAGATATTTACTTAGGAATAAAAGGAGAAAAATTTAATGGAAGCATATTTTATAAAGAAGCATTAGAAAAAGGAGCTAAAGGTTGTATTTTACAAGATATAGAAATAAAAGAAGAAGATATTATAAAATATAAAGATAAATTTATTATTATGGTAAACGATGTTACAAAAGCAATACAAAGTTTAGCATCATATAAAAGAAGTTTATACAATATACCAGTAATAGGGGTTACAGGAAGTGTTGGAAAAACAAGTACGAAAGATATAATTGCTAGTGTGCTATCTAAAAAATATAATGTTTTAAAAACTGAAGGAAATTATAATAACGAAATCGGATTACCACTTACTATATTGAAATTAAAAGATCATGAAGCAATGGTAGTAGAAATGGGAATGAGTTCTTTTGGAGAAATAAGTTTACTTACAAATATTGCAAAGCCTACAATAGCAGTAATTACTATTATAGGAAGTTCTCATATTGGAGAATTAGGTTCTAGAGAAAACATATTAAAAGCAAAACTAGAAATATTAGAAGGATTAGAGAAAAACGGAAGTCTAATTATTAATAATGATAACGATTTATTAAATAGTTGGAATGAAAATAATAATGATTATCATAAACATATTACATATGGAATTGAAAATAAAAGTATGTTTATGGCTAAAAATATAAAAATACAAAAAGAATCTAGTGTATTTGATATGGAATATAATAATAAAACATATACAGTAAAAGTACCAATTGGAGGGAAGCATTTTGTTTATAACAGCTTATGTGCAATATGTGCTGGAATAGAGTGTGGTATAGAAGTTGAAGACATAATTAAAGGAATATCTGAATTTAAATTAACTAAACGAAGAATGGAAATTATAAATAACAGTAACAATGTTATGATTGTTAACGATTCATATAATGCTAGTTACGAATCAATGAAGGTAGCATTAGAGTATATAAATAATATAAATGCAAGTAAAAAAATTGCAGTATTGGGCGATATTTTAGAATTAGGAAAATTTTCAAAACAATTGCACGAAAAAGTAGGAGAAGAAGTTGTAAAAAATAATATAGATATTTTAATAACAGTAGGAAAAGAAGCAAATTACATAGCAGATAAAGCGAAAGAGATAGGAATGAGCAAAAAGTGTATATACATATGTAATAATAATGAAGAAGCAATTAATTATATAAAAAAAATATCAAGTACAGGAGATGTTATCTTAGTAAAAGCATCAAATGGAATGCATTTTGACGAAATTGTAGAACAAATAATATAATAATATAAAAAATACAAGGAGGTCAATATGAAAAAATTAAAAGTTGGAGTTATATTTGGAGGTATATCTAGTGAACATGATGTATCAATTGTATCAGGTACGTCAGTTATTAGTAACTTAGATAAAGAAAAGTATAATATAACACCTATTTATATTTCAGAAGATGGAAAATGGTATGTTTGTACAAAACCTGTAGAGCAAATTAAAATTCTAAATATAGGGGAAACAATAAAGGAAAAAAGAATAATTGAAAATATAGAAGAAACATTAAAAAATTTAGATGTTATTTTTCCAGTTTTGCATGGAATAGGTGGAGAAGATGGATCTATTCAAGGAATATTGGAAATGTTTAATGTTCCTTATGTAGGTTGTGGAATTTTAGCATCATGTGTTGGAATGGATAAAGTATATACAAAAATTATATTTGATAAAGCCAATATAAAACAAGCAAAATATGAGTATATAAAAAAATATAATAATAAATATATATATATAGATAAAAAAATGAATCAAGAAACACAAGAGTTAAAAGAAATATGTAAAAAAATTGATTCTAATTTAAAATATCCAATGTTTGTAAAACCATCAAATTCAGGTTCAAGTGTAGGAATAACTAAAGTAGAAAAAATAGAGGAATTAGAAAAAGCAATAGAATATGCATCTAAATATGATAAAAAAATATTAATTGAACAAGAATTAATAGGTAGAGAGGTAGAATGTGCAGTTTTAGGAAATGAAGAAGTTATATCCTCATGTGTTGGAGAAATAAAACCATCGGAAGAATTTTATAGTTATGATGCAAAATACAATAATTCAGAATCAAAAGTAATTATTCCAGCAGATTTACCTAAAGAAATGTCAAATGAAATAAGAAACCAAGCAATAAAAGCATTTAAAGCAATAGATGGAAAAGGATTATCTAGAGTAGATTTCTTTGCAAATGAAAAAACAGGAGAAATATGGATTAATGAAATAAATACATTACCAGGATTTACGCAAATTAGCATGTATCCAAAATTATTTGAAAATGTAGGAATTCCATATAAAGTACTATTAAATAAATTAATAGAATTAGCACTCGAAAAATAAATTGTAATTTGTATAGATAAATTTATGTTTTTTCAGACTATTTTTGAGCACATTTTTTTCAAAATTAAGCCCTCCAAGCTAACAGGTATTCCCCCGCCTCAAAGG
>CANQZV010000048.1 GCA_947628425.1 uncultured Clostridia bacterium
TGTATTGAATATAGTAATAAGATTAAAAATCCTATATTAAGAGAAGTAGTACAGACAATTTATGAAGATTATAAAGAAGAGTTAATGAATAAACCTGCTACTCCAGGTTCTCATCATTATTTCAGAGGTGGACTATTATGCCATATATATAGTGTTACAAGAAATGCTATAGCAATATGTAATTTATATCCTAATTTAGAAGTAGACATGGATTTAATTATATTTGGAGCATTGACTCATGACATAGGAAAAGCAAATGATTTTAATGATTTTATAGAAAGTGAAAATTATAATCCTAATTCTAGTAATAGCTTTGCCCTACTAGGACATTCTTATGAAGGTGCACATATAGTGGAAAATTATCTTGCAAAATATCAAATTGATGTACAGTTTAAGAATCAAGTAATTCATATGATTGGAAGCCATATGAATGAATATAGTGAGTGGGGAGCATTGGTATTGCCTAAAATGCTTGAAGTAATTATTATTAACTTTGCAGATAATATAGATGCTCATATTGAACCTGCACAGAAAGAAATTTGTGATGCAAAAGCTGGAGAATTATATCAAATAGGAAATGCACCAAGACCATATTATAAATCTTTGAATCCTAATTATAATAAAAATAATCAAAAATGAGTAATAAATTAAAATTACATTTCATAAAAATTTTTTTTGAATATGTTTTGTAATTATAGATTTTATTTGCATTTGCTAAAAATTCCTATAAAAATACTTTCACCAATCAAAAAAAGCAAAACTTAAAATTTTTGCTTTTTTATAATGGAAAAGCAGAGATTAACCTCTCTGCTTTTCCTTTGCTTAGTGACTTACACCTTGCTCGCAGGTTTGATTTCCCACAGTGCAAGATGTCTTACAAGCACTCTGACAAGAAGTTTGGCACTCGCCACAACCTCCCTTTTTCATTGTGTCTTGTAAGCTTTTGCTTGTTAAGGTTTTGATATGTTTTTTTAAAACCATACCTACCTCCTTTTAATCCAAGACAATTGTTACAATTATTATTCTAGCATATTTTTATTATTAAGTAAAGTTTTGCAATTTTGTTCTAAAACTTATTATTATTTCATATATTTAAACAAAACTTTAAATGATAATTAACTTTTATAATTTTGTAATAAATTATAATACTGATTAATAGAGCATTATTGCTCAGATGGAGGTCTTTATGAATAAAAGAAAAATGATTATAATTTTTGTAATAGTTTTATTAGTATTATTAGTTGGATTAACTATTTTCTATTTTATAAATAAATCTAATACTGTTAATAATGAAATTACAGAATATACTCCCCAAGAAGAAATGTCTGATGATGAAATGAGAAAAACTATTGTCTCTATTTATTATAAAAATATAGAAACAAATACTTTAGTTCCAGAATCTGTATGCATTGATGTAAAAGAACTGACAGAAAACCCTTATACAAAATTACTTAATTTATTATTAGCCGGACCAAGTAATTCAAAACTAGAATGTCCTATCCCTGAAAATACTAAAATTAATAATACTTATTTAAGTGGTGATATTGTATATGTCGATTTTTCACCAGAATTTATTAATAATGCTCCTTCAGGTATTGAAGAAGAAAGTTTAATAATTTATTCCGTTGTAAACACTTTAACAGAATTAAATGAAGTAGATGGTGTAAAATTTTTAATTAATGGTGAGGATAATTTAGGATTTAGTGATAATTCGATATCTTTTAAAGATCCTTTTGTGAGAAATGATTAAATTAATTTTTATTAAAGCTCTTATGTTTTATAAGAGTTTTATTTTTTTAAGATTTTATATAATTCAATTCCTTTGCATGCTCTTTTCCAATTCCATAGAAAGTATTCTACTTCTTTTAATGAATTTATTGTATTTTCTTTTTTTATTTTAAATGGAATTTTACCTTCTCTATATTCCTTTATATTTTTATTATTTTCCATACCTTTTCTCCTTTTTATATATATATTTAATATTCAGGACGCCTAGTGATGAATCTCTACAATAACAAAGATATTTATATGAGTTCACATCCTTCGAAGACTCGTAATCGAATTTAATTAAATATTATTCTTGCAAATTATAGTTTTTGCTTTTTTTATTTTTTTAATATATAATATGATAAATAAAAAAATTTAGTTAGAGGTTTTATGAATATTAATTTAAAAGAAAATGAGCGAATTGATGATTTACAATTAAGTAACTTAAAAATTATTCAAAATAAAGATGGTTTTTGTTTTGGAATAGATAGCATATTATTGTCTGATTTTGCTAAAGATATTTCTTCTCACTCTACAGTATTAGATTTAGGTACTGGAACAGGTATTCTTGGTATTTTACTTTGTGCTAAAACAAATTTATCTAAAATTTATGGAGTAGAAATTCAAAAAGATGTATGTGAAATGGCACAAAGAAGTATAAAATTAAATAAATTAGAAGATAAGTTTTCTATAATTCATGACAATATTTTAAATTTAGAATCTACTTTTAAAAACAATCAAATTGATGCTATTGTTTGCAATCCACCATATAAAAAAATGAATTCTGGTCTTCAAAATGAATCAGAAAAAAAATTAATATCTAGACATGAAATAACAGCAACTTTGGAAGATTTTATTTCCATTTCTTCAAAACTTTTAAAATCAAGTGGAAATTTATACATGGTTCACCGTCCTGAAAGATTGTCTGATTTATTTTATTTGCTTAGGAAGTATAATATAGAACCTAAAAAACTAAGATTAGTCCATTCATATTTTAATGAAAAACCAAAGCTTGTCTTAGTTAAAGCTACCAAAAATGCAAAAGCTTTTTTAAATATTGAAAAGCCACTAATTATTTATAATAGTGATGGTAGCTATACAGATGAAATTTTAAAGATTTATAATAATTAATTTTATAAAAATGGAGGTTATAAAAATGCCAGGTAATTTATATTTAGTAGCAACTCCTATTGGAAATTTAGAAGATATTACATTAAGAGCTATACATGTTTTACAATCTGTAGATTTTATAGCTGCTGAAGACACAAGACATTCTTTAAAGTTATTAAATCATCTTAATATATCTAAACCTCTTATTAGCTATCATAGGCATAATGAGGAAATAAAATCCGAATTATTAATTAATAAATTATTAGATAATAAAAATATTGCCTTAATTTCAGATGCAGGTACGCCTATTATTTCTGATCCAGGTGAAGAAATTGTAAAAATCGCTTTGCAAAATAATATAAAGGTTATTCCTATTCCAGGTGCTTGTGCTCTTATTAATGCTTTAATTTGCTCTGGTTTTGATACTAAAGAATTCACTTTTTTAGGTTTTTTACCTTTAAATAAGAAAAATAGAATTGGAAAATTAGAGAAAATTAAAAATGCTTCAAGCACTATTATATTATATGAGGCCCCTCATAAACTAGTTTCAACTTTAGAAGATTTAAGTAAAATATTAGATAATAGAAAGATTGTATTAGCAAAAGAATTAACAAAAATACATGAGAGTTTTATATTAGGTACTGCTAAAGAGCTGTTAGAAAAATTGGAAAATCCTAAGGGAGAATTTGTAATTATAATAGAAAAACTTAATAATTTAGAAAATAAAAATCAATTGTTTTTACAAAATATGTCATTAGAGGAACACTATTCTTTTTATGAGGCTCAGGGCTTTACTAAAAATGAAATTATTAAAAAAATAGCTAAAGATAGAAAACTTAATAAAAATGAAATTTACCAGCATTTTATAAATACAAGTCCCCTAAATTAGGAGACTTGTATTTAAATTTTATTTTTCACTTTCTTTATTTAATTTTTCAATACAACCTTTGCAAACTAATTTATCATGATAATTAACCAAGTCTTTATTACTTCCGCAGAAAATACAATTTGGTTCATATTTTTTCAAAACAATCGCATTTGAATCAACAAATATTTCTATCGGGTCCTTTACCTTTATATCAAATTTATTTCTTAATTCGATTGGTATTACTACTCTTCCAAGTTCATCTACTTTTCTTACAATACCTGTAGCTTTCATTTTTACCTCCTATATTACATCTTATTGTATTTGTCTTATGTTACATTTTTCGACAAATTATTTACTTTTTTTATAATACCATATTTTAAATACCTAGTCAATAAAAAATATTTAAATATCTGTTATTTTATTATTTTTCTTTGAATATATTTTAAAAGGTGATTTAAATGCTTAATAAAATATGGCCTCTTTTTATTATTATTTCTTTTATATATTCTATATATTCAGGAAATATTAGTAATGTTAATAATGCTATATTTTCGTCTGCAGAAGAAACGGTAAATTTATGTATTACTCTTCTTGGCACTCTTTGTTTATGGAATGGAATTATGAATATTGCTATTAAAACTTCTTTAATTCAAAAATTAACGAAATTTTTAAAACCTTTTATTAGTATTTTATTCCCAGATTTGAAAAATGATAAGGATATTTCTGAACAAGTTTCTATGAATGTAATTGCAAATATGTTAGGTTTAGGAAATGCTTCTACACCAATTGGTCTAAAAGCAATTACATCTATGCAAGAAAAAAACAAAGATAAAACAACATTAAATAACTCTATGGCAATGTTTATTTTAATTAATACAGCTTCTTTGCAAATTATTCCAACAACTGTTATTTCTATTAGAAGTTCTTTAGGTTCTAGCAATCCCTCAAAAATTATCTTAGCTGTATGGGTTGCTACTGTATGTGCATTTTTAACTGCTGTTATTTTAGGGAAACTATTATCTAAAAAATTTTAGTTTAGGAGATATAAAGATGAATATTATTAATTATATTTCTAATATTGCTGTTCCATTTTCAA
Source organism: uncultured Clostridia bacterium (assembly GCA_947628425.1). Lineage (GTDB taxonomy): Bacteria > Bacillota > Clostridia > TANB77 > CAG-508 > HGM13634. The sequence goes on from CANQZV010000048.1 coordinate 4,842, forward strand.
TTTTGTTAATTATTATATATGGAGTAATAGAAAAGAATAAAGTTTTTGATACTTTTTTAGAAGGCGCTAAAGATGGTTTAAAAATTGTATATAATATTTTTCCTACTCTTTTAGGTTTATTTCTTGCAATTAATGTTTTAAGAGAATCTGGAGTAATTGACTTTATTATAAATTTTATAAATCCTTTTTTAAAACTTATGAAAATTCCTGCAGAAATTTTACCTCTTGCATTATTAAGACCTATTTCTGGAAGTGCTTCAATGGCTGTAGCAACAGATATAATGACAAAGTATGGTGTAGATTCATTTATTGGATTAATTTCTTCTACAATTATGGGTTCTACAGAAACTACTTTATATACTATTGCATTATATACAAGTGCAATTAAAGTAAAAAGGATTCGTTTTGTTTTATTTGCAGCTTTAATGGCTGATTTAGTAGGTATGATTTCTTCTGTCGTTTTTTGGCAAATTATGTCATAATTTTTTTCTTGACATCTAAACTTTTTGAGTGTATTATAATTTATATTAATTAATAATTTTGAGGATTCTTATGTTTTTTTTCAAATTATTGTTTTTTATATTATTATTTATTTCTGTAAAAAAAATTATTATCAGAAAACAATCCAAAAAATTGAAAAAAATATTAAATATGAATGAATTTGAATGCAATAAAATTTAAACTAAATAATTTATACTTTTTTTCGCAATTTTTTTGTGTAAAATTTCATAATAAAAATCTATTTGCATATAAAATAATTATTTTTTAAAATGTTATTAAGCTTGCAAGAATTAACAATCTTTTTTTAATCCCCTATCTTTAGAATAAGTTGAAGCTCCCTTTTTTAATTTATTATTTTTAATGTTAATTCTTGCAGTCCCCTATATAAAACTTATTATAATTTATTATTTATATTTTTATTCTGGATATTCTACTTCTATTTTTAAATTTTTATTATCTTCTGATTCTTCATTTAGTAGTGTTATTAAATTCATTCCCATAATATCTGCACCATAGTGTTCTGTTTGCTCCCATTCTAATACTTTATTAAAATAAATATTGTTATAATATTCTTTTTCCATTGTTGCTTTTGCAATGTATATATTATCTACATCTCCGTATTCATCATTGTTTAGTTCTTCATATATAGCAATTACAATTGCTTTATTCTTATTTTTATTTAAATATTTTTTACACTCTTCTATTTTTTCATCTATTTTCTTTATATATTTTTTCTCATCTACTTCTTTTTTGTCTTCATCTCTCCAATTTAATAATACTATATCAATAAATAAATTATCTTGTAATTCCTCTATTCTTCTATATAATACTTCTTCTTCATCTTTTGGTACAAACACATAATATTGCTTTGTATTTTCTTGCTCATATAAATTATTAATTTGTACATATCTATTATATATTGCTATTTGGTTGTAAAAATTTCTCATTGGTATTGTTATATTTTCATTTTCTATAAACATATAAATATTTCTCTCATCAAAACAAAATGTATATTTATTATTTCTATTGTAGTTCTGTAATACTTTAAACACTCTATCTTCGACTTCAGAATAATCAATCTTATTCATATCTCCATCCCAGTGTGTATCGTCTTCTTCTGACCAATTTAACTTTTCCATATATTCTCTAGCAAATGATTTATATGCACTATAAGCAATAATGTTTCTAGTTCCTGCATCATTTGTAAATAATTCTGTAAAATCTATTTGTTCACCTGTTTGTAAATTAAAATTTAGCCCTACAAAGTCATCTTTTGATTTCCAATCTGAATTTTGTTTTTTAAATGTTTTATAAATTCTTATGGATAAAGTATTAGAAAAATTTCCAACTTCTTCCGTCCAAATATTTACACTTTTTAACTTTTCTTCTTTTATTTCGTTATTATCTATTTGAGCAAATGCCGTATTTTTTATTTTTTCATTTATTTTGTTTTGAATATTAGTATTAGTTAACCCACTTATTTGTATATAACTTATTTCAATAGGATAATATGTTTCCCATTGTTCTTCTTTTATCTTTTCTCCTGAATGATAATTTTTTTCGATTATTTTAATAGGATTAAAACTAAATTTATCTTCTAAAGATTTTATTCCTAATCCGTCTGATTTAATATTTTGATTATTATCTTTTTGTGTTTCGATTTTATTTGAAAAATTTATTATTCCTTCATTTGTAAGGTAAATGGCAATACATGTTATAATAATGCAAATAGAAATAAATATAATCAAAAATATATTTCTTTTATTTGATAGCAATGTAACCTGCCTCCTTTGCAATATTTTGACCTGTTGTAGAAAGCATGGCATTTACTAATTTTCGTACTTTACTATCTGATGGCTCATTTTTACGAATAACAATATAATACGCTGTTTGTAATGGATATGTGCCATCTTGTATTGTATTATAAGTTGGTTTTACTCCATTTATTCCAATAAGATTTATCCTATTTGCAATGTTAGCATCAATATCTTGAAACATTGTAGTTGCATAATAGTAATAAGAATAGCCTATGGAATTAATTCCATTATCATAACTTGAAACTAAATTAATAATCTCTTCCATAGAGCTTACAATGTTTTCTGTTGGAGGTGTCATTAACTTTAAGTTTCTCATAACTAAAGATAACATTCCAGTTTGACTTCCAGAATTTTTAGGCCTTTGATATGCTCTTATTTTTTCATTTGATCCTCCAACTTCAGACCATTTTGTTATTTCTCCTGTGTATATTTTTTGAACTTGTTCTAAAGTAAGGTTTTGTATAGGGTTTTCTCCATTTACATAGAAAACAAATCCTTCCTTTACTACAGGTATTATTTCTAATTCTACATTTTTTTCTTTTGCAAGAGCTAATTCTTCTTCTGAAGGTTCTGTTACAAGAATTAAATCTACTTCATTATTAATTAATTTTATATATCCTGGATGTGTATTAGTATAATTTAATCTATTTTTATCTATATTTTCTTCTCCTGTAAATTTTTTTATAAAAGCTGTAGCTAAAGGTTGAGTAGCAAGAGAAGCATCAACTTTTGGATATTCTTCTAAAGAGAATATTGGATTTATTTTTTTATGAAACTTTTCTTGTGTAAAGTAAAAATATGCAAGTATACAGCATACTATAACAAATACTGCTATTATAATATTTACTATATTTTTTTTCATTTTTCCTCCAAAATATAATTATTTTTGTATTTTATACTCCTTTATATTAGGTTCTTTAAAGTTATTTTCTGTTACTGTATTAAATTCATATTCATATTCTGTTATTGAATTTGTTTTGTCTGATGAATTATAATTTATCATTTTAGTTAATAAACCTGTTTCTTTCTCTATATATACACTTACTTTTCCTTCAGATAGTAAAGAACTAATAGGATAAAAATTACTTATCTTATAACATTCTTTTCCATTTACTTGTTCGTTTTTTACAGAAGATATTATAGACATGCAGAATAATTGCCAAATATTATCATTATATAACCAATTAACTATCTCTATTTTACTTGGTAATCCGTTAGAGTTTAGTATTGCAATTTTATCTTTTCCTGATTCAATATATGTATTAATAGATTCTCCATTATAATAATTTGTTATTGTTCTATTTTCATTTTCTGCAACATTATTTAATTTTATTAAATATTTATCGTCTTTTACATAGCTTTCTAATGTTGTTTTTCTTTGAATATTATTAATTTTTATATAATAATTTTCAGAGTTAATATAAGATTGTATTTTATTTTCTAAATTATATAATATAATTACTTTTCTTATTGTAAATCCCATAAATATTAATAAAATTACTGCAATGACAATTATAATTATTTCCCATAATTTAAGTTTTTCTTTTTTCATTGTTAATCAATCTCCTTTTATAAATTTGAATATACACATATTATATAATTAATATATATTTTTTTCAAATATTTATAAAAAAAATTAAAAACGAATGTAAAATTTATCAGTAAATTTTTTATGTAAAATATTGAATCTTAACTAATTTAATGCTATAATTACTTTATTATTCGTGGTTGTCGCGAATTAAACAATAATAATTTTTTTATGGAGGTGCACTATGTATAGTGGAGAAAAACAAAGAGAATGGGATGTAAATTTCGTTCTCCCGGTTGCCAAACGGAAAATTATGTTCTCAGAAGATGAGTGTCTTCAGGAAGGATTCAGTGGATTTGATCCAAGTATAATGAACGAAGAATATCTCAAAGAACTCGAACTCATCTACCTCACGTGTATGAATGAGAGTGTTTATCAGATTACCGATGCATACCCAATCGTCGAGTATTATTCTGAAAACACAAACAATCTTAACCGCTTTGTCAAAAGCATTACAGTTGCAGTTGTATCTGGAATGAAACTTGGTTTCGATGAAATATGTATGCCAAAGGAAGAAATAGTAGATAATGATGTTGTTGCATACATTACAAATCCTTTCAATGCATCAACAAAGATTTACTATTATGACCTTTGTAAGTTACTTTATCAGAGGCCAAAGCTAACCGTTACAAACGAAGGTGTACTTCTTTTTTACACTCCTAAGACCTTATTTGCTACACTTGATTGCAAATCTGGTAATATTATGGATGTGGAAGAGCTTGCAGAAGCAGTTGGAAATAAAGATATTACCAAAATTTCTTCTATTTCTATTACAAAAGATGGCACTACTGTAATTAGATTCAAAACAACAGCGGGAGAGAAAGCAAATCATCATTTATCTATATTATTTGATTTTTTCTCTGAATGCGGAGTTACCGTTAAGATTGATTAATATTTCTGGAGAACAAGCAGCCGCTTACCATGTTTTGGTAAGCGGTTTTGCTGTTAACTATTTTTTAATTTTGACTTTAAATAATCCATTATTTCGTCGAAATGATTTATTTTCTTTGATATGTGATAAACTTCTCATTGTATCAAATCTAGTGCTTTTATCTTTTGTTTTTTGCTTAATATACTATTCATGATACGCAATTCTTCTCATTTTTATTTTATTAATTATGTGTCGAAACATATTGATGTTATACCATAAAAAGAGAGGCTTTATTACAAATCTACTACCGGCACAGTTGAAAGATAATTTACATAAAAAATCTAAAAAACTTTTTTAGATTTTTTTATGGTGAACCGAAACTTTTTAAATCCGAACCCCATATATTTAGAAAATGAAATAATAATATATTTTTATTATTCGTAATGTCCTTTGCATTGAACTATTTTCTATTTCTTCATTATTTATTCTATAAACTAATATATTAACATCATCTATTCGTCTACTCCAATAATCACTTAAATTTTCTTTTAGTGGTTCAGGTTTACCTATTCCTTCATATTTACTTCGCCCGAATATCAGATAGTAATAAATTTATTCTTTTTAAAGTTTTTTTGTCTTGCGTTTGCCAATAACAATATTCTTCCCATGCTTTAGAGGTAAAAGAAATATTATTCATCTTCCATCGCCTCTAATTCTTCTATAGTTTTTC
>CANQZV010000049.1 GCA_947628425.1 uncultured Clostridia bacterium
GCTATTGCTGCAATACTTGCTAATGCCTCACCTCTGAACCCCATAGATTTTATTACGTCTAAGTCACTTGCTTGTCTTATTTTGCTAGTTGCATGTCTTTCAAAAGCTATTTCCATATCATCTTTTTGTATACCTTTACCGTTATCTGAGATACGAATAAAAGAAATTCCCCCATTTTTTATTTCAATATTAATATTTGTTGCTCCTGCGTCAATTGAATTTTCTATCATTTCTTTTACAACAGATGCTGGTCTTTCTATTACTTCTCCTGCTGCTATTTTATTAATTGTTAAATCATCTAATAAAACAATGTTTCCCATTTTTCATCATTCCTTTTTTTGGTACAAATTTAATTTGAAAAATTTTATATTTTTATATCTTACTTTAATTATATAACAATGCAATATTTAGATTTTTCAAATTTTCTCCCTATACTTTTTTATTCATATGTATTATATCATTTATCTTTTTTTTTGTGTATATATTTTTTGATTTTTCATTAAATAAATTGTAACCCTATTTTTGTTAAATGAATACTATATAACATATACAAAAGAACAAAGAATTAAGAATTTCACATGGGGAGGTCTGTTTAATGGGAAATTGTTGTGGTTGTAATAGTGAAATTTTATGGTTCATTATTCTTTTCTTACTACTTTTCTGTTGCGGATGTGGCAATAGATGTTGTTGTAATGCCTAAACCCTAAAACAAAAAGTTGCTTTTTATTTGAAAGGGGGGAAATATAATGCCAGAAAATAGAGGTTGCGGATGTGGCGGTTTCGGATTTGGTGGAGATTGCTGCTGGATAATCATATTAATAATTATACTTTTCTGCTGTTGTGGTAACAACAATGGTTGTGGTTGCTAATAAGATACACAAAACAAATTTCTCTTTATGAGATCTTATCTTTACATTTTTATTTTAAATACTTATATTTAAGGTCTTAAAGAAGAGTAGAAAATTATTTGCACAGAAATATTTATAATATAATTTTTCTGTGCAATATATTTTTGTCTAAATAAAAGTTTTTTTTGATTTCTATTTAGATAAAAAAATCTTGGCAATATCTGCCAAGATTTTTTATTCATCATCATATTCATACTCTTCTTCAAATAAATCCTCTAATTCATGCTCTACTTCTGATTGTTCATTCTCTTTTTTATTTTCTTTTTTTTCTAAAATTTCTACTGTTGTTTTTGGTATTTTACTAATTTTACTTTTTTTATTTGATTGCTTTGTTTTCTCTTTATTGTCTTCTTTATTATCTTCTTTATTATCGTTTTTGCAATTCTTTTTATTTTCCATCATGCATTCTGCTTTTTCAAATAATTCCGGAATATAGTCTAATATTTTATCTACACAAGATGAATGATTAACTGGTAATAATTTTACTTTGTTATCTTGTACTATTAAAAAAGATATTGGATGAATACTTACTCCTGCTCCACTACCACCGCCAAATGGTAGTCTATATTGTATAGATTCATCTTTATCTTTTCTTTTGTATTCGTCTACTGTTTCTCCTTTGAATTCACTACCTCCTGCTGCAAAGCCAAAAGATACTTTCGATATCGGGATAATTACAATTCCATTTGAGGTTTCTATTGGTTCTCCTATAATTGTATTAACATCTATCATATCTTCTATGCTATTCATGGCTGTAAGCATAAGACCTTCTATTGGGTGTTCGCTCATTTTTCTTCACTCTACCTTTCTTTAAATAAATATATAATGTATTTATAATATTAACTATTTTTATACTAATTATGCAATTAAATTGTAAATTTACTATATTTTGGTTAGAGTAAAGTCCATTTACTTTATAAAAATATTTTTCTTTATTATATTCCTCTATATTTTTAGCTATTATAATAGAAAAAAAAGTATAAATAAGAGAAATAATAATAGCTGTAAATGCTGCATTTTCTGTTCCTAAATCCCCAATAAAATTAAATCTTTCAAGTTTGAATTCCAAATTTTTTAAAAGTTTTAGCACATCACTATTGATTGTAATATTATTTTTAAATTTTAAAATATCTAATTTACCAGATTGCATTAAATATTTAATTTTATCATTATCTATTGTTTTTTCGAAAATTTTAACTCTATTAAATAAATATATTTCTATACTACTTATAAATTTTATTTTAAATTTGTTTTTATAGTAATAAATATGTAATTTTCTTATTTTAATTTTTACACTAGACACCAACATAATACAAGTTATAAAACTTGATATTATAATTAACCCTAATAATAAAAAAACTAGTATCATAATAATTCTCCTTAATACTAGTTTTTACATATTTACGTATTTTCAAACATTTGTAAAATAATTTAATATTATTTTTTTGTTTTTTCTACTGTAATATCTCCAAATATTTTTTCTTGTTTTGTTACTACTTTATTTCTTCTTGATAATTCTAAAAGACCTGTAAATGCCGTTACTACTTCTTGTTTATTACATTTAGATAAAGAATATAATTTATTAAATATAAACCTAGGTTTCTTAATTAATTCTTTAAACATTTCTTTTACTTTGCTACCAACAGTATAACTTTCAGTAATTGCAATTTTTTCTATATTTTTAGCATTTATATTTATTTTTTCATTATTTTTATTTATAATAGATTTATATATTTCTGGTATTAAATTTTTTTCATAATTTACTTCTAATTTTTGTTTTGGTAGTTCAATTATTTCTGAAAATTTAAAAAATCTCTTTGAAAATTCTTGATAATTTTCTTTTAGTTTCGATGTAATATCTTTATATTTTTTGTATTCTATAATTCTTTCGATTAATTGCTCTTCTGTTAATTCTTCTTCATTTTCTACTTCTGAAGGTAATAGTCCTTTTGATTTAATATATAAAAGTGTAGATGCCATTACCAAAAATTCGCTTGTTATTTCTAAATTTGCTTCTTCCATTTTATTAATATAATCTATATATTGATCTGCTATTTCACTAATTTTAATATCATAAATATCTATTTTGTTTTGATCTATTAAGTGACATAATAAATCTAATGGTCCTTCAAAGTTATTAATTTTGATAGCATATTTATTTGATTCTAGTGTTAGTACATTTTGCATTGTATATGTTCCTTCCTGTTTTATAAACTGTTTTAATTATCAAAAGTTGAATTCATTGCTTCTTTAATAATTTCTTCTACATATCCTTTTTTTCTTAGATATTTTTTTATTTCTTCTTTATCTATTGTACTTGTTTTTTTTAATATAATATTTTTTGCTGCCTGTAACTCATAATTATATAAATCTTCTTGATGCTCACTATAATAATTTTCAATTAAATTTTGACTAATTCCTTTTGTATATAATTTATAATTTATTTCTTTTCTTGATAAATTATTTAATGCTTTATATTCTTCTATTGCTCTTTTAATATAAATTTCATCGCTTAAATATCCAGCTTCTTTTACATATTCTATTATATCATGTAATAAATTTTCTTCAAGCATTTTTGAAAATTTATTTTTTACTTCGTATTCTGTTCTTTTCTTATACATTATGTATTTAATTACTTTTGTTTTTGCTTTATCAAATTCTTCTATTGAATAATTTCCTTCCATAAATTTACCTTTCTATATGTACAAACTGTATATATAATTTCGTATATTAATTACATAAAGGGCAGGCCACAATGCCTGCTCTTTATAATAATTTTAAAATTATTTTATTCTTCCTCTTCAGAATCGTTTTCAAGTTCATCTCCTAAACTTTTTTCAAATGCTTCTGAGAATTTTGCTCTTATTTTTTCTTCTACTTCTTTCATAATATCATTATTGTCTAGCAAATATTTCTTTACATTTTCTCTACCTTGTCCAATTCTTTCTCCATTATAACTAAACCATGAACCACTTTTTTCAATAATATCTAAATTAACCCCTATATCTAGAATATTTCCTTCTTTTGATATTCCTTTTCCATATACAATATCAAATTCAGCTTCTCTAAATGGTGGTGCTACTTTATTTTTAACTACTTTTACTCTTACTCTATTTCCTATAACCTCTCCATCTTGTTTTATATTTTCTATTTTTCTAATATCTAGTCTTACTGAAGAATAGTATTTTAGAGCTCTACCTCCTGTTGTTGTTTCTGGATTTCCAAACATAATTCCTACTTTTTCTCTTAATTGGTTAATAAAAATAAGTACAGTTTTTGATTTGTTTATTGCACCTGCTAATTTTCTTAATGCTTGAGACATTAATCTTGCTTGTAAACCAATATGAGAATCTCCCATATCTCCATCTATTTCTGCCTTTGGTACTAATGCAGCAACAGAGTCTACTACTATAACATCTAAAGCACCACTTCTAATTAATGCTTCTGCAATTTCTAATGCTTGTTCACCTGTATCTGGTTGAGATACAACTAAATTATCTATATTTACTCCTAAATGTTTTGCATATACAGGATCTAATGCATGTTCTGCATCAATAAAAGCTGCCTCACCATTCATCTTTTGTGCTTCTGCTATTATGTGTAAAGCTAAAGTTGTTTTACCAGATGATTCTGGACCATATATTTCTATAATTCTTCCTCTTGGTACTCCTCCTATTCCTAAAGCAATATCTAAGCCTAAAGCACCTGTTGGAATTGCCTCTATATTCATTGCTTGAAATTCTCCAAGTTTCATTACTGATCCTTTACCAAATTGTTTTTCAATTTGACCCATTGCTATTTCTAATGCCTTTTTCTTTTCTGGATTTTCATTTTCCATTTTATCTCCTCCTATTAGTTAAACATTTGTTTGTGTATATTATATATCTATATTTTTTTTTGTCAATATCTTTTTTTAAATTTTTTAAATATTTTTTAGTCTAGTATATAATCTCTCTATTTTATTTAGCGTTTCTTTATCTTCAACTTTTTTACCAGAGAAATAATATTTTATTTTAGTTTTATTATTTCCTTTTTGATTTTTATTTTTTAATATGTTGTTAAGTTGATTAATTGTTCCTTTGCTTCCATCTATAATTGTAATATGTTCATTAAACAATCTTTTAATTGTAGGTTCAAAAAACTTGAAATGTGTACAACCTAATACTATTTCTGAATAATTTTTCAATTCATAATCTTTAAACTTTTTAGTTAAATAATCTACGACTTCTTGCGATTCAAATTGCTCATTTTCTGCAAATGTTACTAGTTCAGGTAATGCAACTAAATCTACTTTATTTTTTTTGTCTATTTCATTTAATAAATTTTTTAACTTTTTCTCTTTTATTGTTACAGGTGTAGCAATTAGCATTATTCTTTTATCTTTATTTTGAATAACAGCTGGTTTTACTGCTGGTTCCATTCCTATAATTGGTATTGAATATTTTTTTCTTAGAGTTTCAATTGTAATACTTGTTGCAGTATTACATGCTATTACAATTGCTTTAACATCTTTATATATTAAAAAATTTATTGCTTCAGTTACATATTTTTCAATTTGTTCATTTGTTTTTAATCCATATGGAACATGGTTAGTATCTGCATAATATATATAATTTTCTTTTGGCATGCTATTTATTGCCTCATATAAAACAGTTAATCCTCCTATACCAGAATCAAAAAAACCAATTGGTCTATTATCCATTTTACCTCCTTATTATATTTGTATATATTTTTTTAATACTTTATATACTTCATTAACTGGTAATCCAATAACAGCATCATAATTACCATTTATTTTTTTTATAAATTTAGTAAAATTAGATTGTATAGCATATGCTCCTGCTTTATCATACGCTTCTCCAGTATCAACCCATTTCTTGATTTCTTCATCCGTCATATCAGTTAAATATACATCTGTTATGTTACAATTAGTATATTCCTCATAAGTATTTTCTTTTTGTGCAATAATTGATAAACTTGTAAGTACTTCATGTTTACTATTTTTTAAGTTTTTTAACATATTAATAGCATCTTGTTTATCTTTTGGTTTACCATATAATTTACCATCTTTCATTACTAAAGTATCAGAACCTATAACTATTCTATCACCACTAGTTTTATTAAAGACAGATTTGGCTTTTATATATGCCAGCTTTTTAGACTGTTCCTCAAATGTTAAATTTTTTTCTAAAGTTTCCTTTTCATTACTAGCAATAATTTCATAATTAATATTAAGTAGATCCATTAGTTCTTTTCTTCTAGGTGATTTTGAAGCTAGAATAACTTTCATTTTCATAACTCCTTAAATATATATAAATTTATTTTTTTATTTTCTTAAATACTAAGACCGCTTCTTTTTTTATTCTTTTTTGAGCCATAGTTTGATTTTGAATATATCTATATGTATTTTTTTCAACCTTCCAACCATTATTTTCAAATAGTTCTATTGTCCACTCTACAAAATTAATTTTTTCTTTTTTTCTTGTTGTATCTCCAATTGTCATACACCAATATCCATTAACTTTTACACTTTTCATTATATGTAAATAAATATTTTGCATATCATTAAAGAAAGTATCTATTGCTTGTTTTTTATTTCTTTTATTTCTAGCACCAATTTCTTGCTCACTTAATTCTTCAACAGGTTTTCCCATCCAATATAATGTTAATCTATGGTATCTAATAAAATCTACTGCAAATGGATAAGGAGGAGATGTAACAACTAAATCAACATCTGTAAAATTTGTATTTAAAATATTAGATTCTATACATGTAACTGAATTATTTACATTTTTTAACCAATCTTTTCTTTTATATAATAAAGATAGTTTTCTTTTATATATTTTTATTGCATCTACATTTCTATCAGCGTTTGGTAATACATTATCTGCAATGTAACCCAAATTCCATGTTTTTCTTTTTCTTGAACAATTATTTAGACATGATAGTAGTATTAAATAAAATAAATTATAGTATTTTTTTTCTAATATTTGCGATATATTGTAATTGAGTTCTCCCAACTGTTTTAAAACATCATCATTATACCAAATTTCCATATTTGGAAATTTAGGTATTAGAACTTTATTTGAATTAACTTTTAATATTTCTTTTGAGTATTCTTTTATTTTATCCATTTCATATTCTTCTGTTTTCACTTTTGAACATAAAATTCCAATTGGGCTTAAATCTACCCCAATAACATTTCTCTTTAATTTTAACCCTTCTAATAATGTTGTACCACAACCGCAAAATGGATCTAATATTAAATCGCCTTTTTTAGAATATTCCTGAATAAATTTTTTGGGGATTTCAGGATTAAATTTTGCATGATATGGATATATATTATGCATTTTTTCTAAATATTAAACAGTAATGATGATGTATATTTGATATAAATTTGCTAGGATATCCCCAAATTCCTAATTGTTTATCATCTTGACACCAAATTTGTTCACCTTCAAATGAAAATCCGCATTTTGTAATTTTTTCGACTAAGTCCCATGCAAAAGTAATGTATTTTCCATCACTATTTCTAAAATTTTGTACTACAACAACCATATACTTATTTTGTTTTAGAATTTTATAACAATTTTTAAAAATTTTTGTTAATTCTTTTAGAAAAACTTCATAGTCTTCTATATTTCCTAAATCATTTAAATCATCAGAATAATATAGCTTTAAATTATTTTCTTCTCTCTTTGTGTGTTGAGAATCTGAATTTCCTCTCTTCTTTTTCAATATATTCCAATATGGTGGAGATGTCATTATAAAATCTACTCCTTCAGGGAAATTATATAATTTTTTATCTCTACTATCTCCTAGTATAGTATTTTCTTCTCCATATCTTTCATTTGCTACATTGCAAAATTCAGTATTAATTTCAATACCATAACATTTTCTTTTTTCATTTTTTGCAGCTACACCAGTAGATCCAACACCCATAAACGGATCAAATACAATTTCATTTTTTTTAGTAAAAAATTTAATATATTTACTTGCTAATTCTTCTGGATATTTAGCTGGATGTTTAATAACTTCTTTATTTCTGGTTTTTCCATTAATTGTATACCATGATCTTGTTTCTTTAATCCATTCTTTACCAGTTAAATCGTTTAGTCTATTCATTTGTTTTCATCCTTTCTTATGCTCGTATTGTTACATATGATGTTCCAATAAATTTATTTGACCAAGTCCAAAAGTCTGGTGCTTGTATTCTTGATACATAATTTATTTCTTTATTATAATCAATTGAATCAATAAATTTCATAAATTCTACATAGCTAAATGCTGTAACCATTGTTAGTTTAGTAGTTCTTGGCATTATTGTACTTTGAATTTTTAAAAGCTTTTGTTTAAAACTTAATTTATTTCCACCTTCTCTATAACCACCATGTATATTGTCAACTTGCGGAATCTTATTACTGTCCACAACCATATACCAAGTTCCATCATATTTAGTTTTAATTCTATTATCATTTAATGTATTTATAATATCATCAATTTCTTTTCTTTCATCAAATTGTGTAATGGCTCCTCCTGATTTTGCTTCAATTATTATCCTTAATTTAGTTTTTGTATTATCATCATTTAGCATAACAATATCCCATACTATATCGGATAATCTTTCACCTATGGTATTAGCTCCCATATATGTAATGCAATCTTCTCCGAATTTATTTTTTAATAATTCATATAAAAATTCTTCATACTCAGTACCATTTCCGCTTTCAGAGATTTGTTTACCACGTTTAAATAGCTCTGTTGCTTCAATTCTAGTGCTTATAGGTAATCTATTTATTTTTTCTTCTGAATTTATATATTGTTTTACCAAGTTTCTATCTGCTAAGTCTGTGTCAATATTAAAATCATATAGGGAATTTTTATTATCAATAAGTTTTAAATCAATTAGATGTTTCTTTAGTTCATTATCTTCAATTTTTTCAGGATAAGCTAAACATTTCAAGAATAATGGTGTAACCTCTATATCATCAAACAAATCTCCTATAAAAATACATTTTTCTTTGAATGTATAATTATTAATATTAAATTCCTGTAAATCGAAAGTTAGCGGAATACCTTCAACAATTTTTAAGCCAAGTCCTTCTATTAGGTGTTTTTTAAAGAATAATGTTCCTCTTTGTATTTCTTTATACTCTTTATCAGAAAAATTAGAACGCTTTATTGGTTTAATTAGTGATAAATCTATATTATCTTCATCTCGTATATTTCTTGTAATATATGATAAAGTATTAGCATCTATTTTTTTATAACCTTTATTTTTAAAGATATTCATAACTTTGAGAATTACAACAAAAGGTCTATTTCTTACATTGTATTGTTCAATATTATCAGAATTTTTAGATGCATTTCTAAATTTCATATTAAATAAGATATCTGAATAATTAATTTTTCCTTCTTTATACTTTTTTAAAGTATCACCTACATAATGTCTTTTTTCGCTTTCTATAGATTTCCCTTTATAGTATGATGGCATTAACCCTGTGAAAGCAAAAAATTCAAAATAATCTCTAGCCTGTTCATTCCAACATCCATTTAACGTCTTTTTAGGGCTATATGGTTGATTCTTTATATCTGAATATTTTAGTGTTCCTTGTTTTATTCCATTATAATAAAATAATAATTTATTATTCTCTATAAATCTTTTATACATTCCAGAATGGTATATTTGAAAAACATCTTGTTTAATTTCTTCTTCAAACATCATTGCTTTTAATTCATCATAAATATAATAGTCTTTATTTTCATCTATTAGATTAATAATAAATTTTATTTCGTCTGGAATAATTGCATTATGTGGTAAATGGAATCCAGTTACATTACTCATAGTTGCCTCCAAATTATATAAAATAATTTTATTGATTTTCTAATTTATATCACAAAATAATTTATTTAACAACAGAAAATACTAATTTTGTAAATTTAAAATCTAAAATTTATAATATCTAAACATAACTTCATGTAAAATTGAAAATTGTTTTTGATTTATAAATTAAATTTTTTAAACATATGACCTTCGGGTTATGAGAATTTACGCATCGTTTTTTGTGATTTGCTGAAAAGTTAAGTTTTTATCTAAATATCAACATTTGTGGCTATTTTTATTTAAAGAACTTTTGTGCGTTTTTAGGTCATTTTTGGGTACTTTTGTCCCCATTGTGTCCC
>CANQZV010000050.1 GCA_947628425.1 uncultured Clostridia bacterium
CTACTCGCATTAAAGAAATCTGATATTATTGCATCATTAAGTTTTCTTGCTCTATCATTTGTTTCATCTACAAAGTCACTTGCCTCTCTTAATCTATCTATAATTTCTACAAATTTATTTTTAGTTATCATATGTTATCCTCCTTGAATAAATAAACTAACTCATATCTTCCTTCAATTTTTCTATGTGCTTTTATTGCTGTCTGCACTAATCTTGCTGACATATTGAAAAATTTTATTATTTCCTGCAATGTTCCAATTCGTACACATTGCTCTTTTCTTTTAGTATCATAAACTCCATATATATTCATTTGTATCTTCACTCCTTTAAGCTTTTGTTATCTCAATAACTGTTTCTTCTCTGTCTTTTTCATAAATTATTCTTGATCCATCCCAGCTCTGTATAATGTTGTAATTGTCATCTTCTAACACTTGATATTTAACTAATATATCCGCTATCGCATTTTCTAAGTTTGTTAGGTCTCTTTTACGTTTGTCTGGCACATAAAATGTACATTTAACATTTACTGGATAACTTATATTACTCTTGCATTTTTTTAAGAAATAACCACAATCCTGTTCAAATTCTTTATATAATTTACTCTGACTTACGAAAGGTTTTCCTGTTTTGCTATTAATCAATATTTGTTGACTATTCTTTTTACTCCTGCACAACAAAGGCAGTCTTATTGTTATTCCTGTTTCTTCTTGTTTTATTTTCATCTATCATTAGTTCCTTTCTTAACTTATCCATACTTATTTGCTCACTTGTTGCATACTCACATCTATATACTCCTCTAAAGTTAATATCTTCTAATTTGTTACAACCGCAAACAATTTACACATTTTCCGTGTCAATTGTGGATATTTTTCACTCATAATTGCTCCTTTTGAACAATTTTAAACACTGCAACTTTCTTCCCAGTAATAGCATCTAATTCTTTTCCTATAACCATTACTTTTCTTTCTTCAAGTAAGTCTGTTAATCTTGGTGAAGCATTGTTCCTTTCTAAATTATTCGTAAAACCTCTTTCGCACATTTCATAAGCTACTTGCCTTGCTGTTCTTTCTTTCCCATCACTTAATATTTCTAACACCTGTTGCTGTCTTATTTTTTTATTCACTTTTTCATTACTTTCTCGTCTTGTCTCCATTGTTGTTATCATTTGTATCACTCTCCTTTAAATTTCTAATCCTAATTCAGCTATTGAAGGAAAATTATATTTGTTTATACTACGTTGTTTTTGACCATTTTCACACGTACATAATGCTAAATATTCGTATGGCACTGTTTTTCCGTTAGCTTTTATATTCTTGAAATATCTAACAAATCCATCTCTGCATTTGTTACATTTAACAAAATCAATTTCTGTTTTGTTTATGACAATCGAACTGTCACTATCAGCACTCATTAAATCTGCTACTTTAGGTAAATATTTGCTATTTCTAATGCAATAATCTATTGCTCTTCTATACTTTTCAGCATTCCATTCTTTTAACATCTCAAACATTATTTTTAATTGATCTGTGCTGTATTCTTTGTCATAATACTTTTCTAGTCTGCTCGTAGATTGTATAAATTCAGCATTAGTCACTAGAATCACCTTCTAACGCTTTTAATCTTCTTGCAGTTCTTTCTTCATCTGTTTCTTCTTTATTGCTCAAACTTTTTTTATGTTTTTCATCTTCTTTTTTTGCATCTACTATGTTTCTAATACCACTTTTATGCCAATTATTTAATATGCCTTTTATGTACTGAATTGTCCTCACATTAGCTTCCACAGCTTTCTGCATTGCTAATATAAGCATTTCCTTTGAAAATATTTTTGAATAGTCCTCTAAAACCTCAAGCCCATATGGAGTTATTGTTCCAATGTTATTATTGTAAAAGTTTATAACTTCTTGTAAATCGTCAACACAACTGTCATTTACATTGTTATTGTTATTATCATTTACATTTACATTTACATTGTTATTAGGTTTTTTATTTTCATAACCAGTGGTTTTTATTTTTTCAAAACCAGTGGTTTCTTTTTTTGGTCTTCCACCTCTTTTTCCATCAGAAAATCTTTTGTTATTTGCTTCTAATTGCGGTTTTATTAGTGTATATAAAATCTTAGCTGTACCAGTCAATTCAGTGTCTTCTTCATAAAGTGCTTTTTTACATATTGCATTAAATACTTTGTTTTGTGTCTTTGCATCTGTCTCAACTATTGCTTCGTAAAAGCTTTTGTAAAATATAAAACTGTCTCTTTCCACTTTATCTTTTGCTCCTTTCTATAACCAAAAAGGGATAAGTTTTTATGTGCTTACCCCTCGTTGCTAATATATTTTTTATTAAATTCTTTTATAAATTTTTCCTCATTGTACTTTTTTATAAATTTTTCTCTTGCAAAATCATGTAAATATTGTCTTGTATTTTTATCTAAATCCGCTTTTGAATGACAATTTCTGCAAAGGTAATATACTAATCCCCACTCAATACTTTTTTGCCTGTTTGACCCTCCAAAAGCTTCGTGCTTATCTAAATTTTTGAAAGTTCTTTTACATAAAAAGCATTTACCATCTTCTTTCTGTAAAATGCTAAATCTGTTTTTTTCTTTTTTTGCTAACTTGTTACTTTTATTTTTTATTGCAGTTTTCATTTCCTTTTCTTTTATTGGCGTTTTCGGAAAAGGATTAAAACTATTACTTAAATCTTTTACAATCATATTTCCACCTTTATTATGGGGCCTTTCTGGCACTAATAAATTAATCCTACTTGCACATTTTATTGTCTTTACTAGCGCCAGTTTCCCACTGCTTTAATAAACTATCTATTTCACTTTTGCTTTTTGTTTCTATGTTAAGTTGCTTACATTCTTGAACTATTAATTCTATTAATCTGCTCATTTCCTTTGTGTCATAACTAGAACTTCCATAATATGCTATTACATTTGTAAATCCATCTAATTTACTTTTAGTAGTTTCACATACCCAACCTATTCCATTATGCTTCCATGCTTGTATAAATCTATCTGTTGCCTCATTTTTCACAAGTATTACTTCATATACTCCTATGTTCTTTATTGCATCTTTGTATATCTCTTCTTTAGGTATATCTAATTTTTCTTGTAACTTTGAAACTAACACCCACATATAAGCATTGGCATCTAAGCTCCTTTTCGCTCTATATTTCTTTAGCTCTAAATTGAGCATATTTTCATTTTTTAATTCTTCTATTGCACTTATTTCATTTGTATTTAATAAAAGACTTATTTTTGGTTTTCGTGTATTAAAATCTATATTTATATCTGTTATTTTTGCTATTGTTTGCAAGGAAATTCTCCTTTCTTTAGACATTCAACTAATACATTCAATTTTGGCAGATATTCATTATTAATAAAATTATCATCATATTCAATTGGTATTAATTGCATTCTTTGTTGATCTATATCATTAAAATAATTTTTATAATCATTTTCTTCTAATGCATAAGCAACAATATATAAATTGTGTATTCTGCTTGCATACATTTCTACTTGGGCTTGTCTCCAATATTGTTTTGATACTTTAAATTCTTTATCAGATTTATGTGTTTTAACTTCGTAGATACAAGTTTGAGTATTGCCATCCAAATTTACTCTTAATCTATCTATAATTATTTGCTTGTCCATTTCTAAGCCATTGACTTCTAATGCTTTTAAAATCTTATGTTCATAATTATTTCCAGCTTTTGTTGCTTCTGTTGATAAATTATTTTTATGTATTCCTAATTTTTCTAACCACCATTTTTCAAATGTTTTTGTACACCAATTGCCCACTACCATGCTTGTATCTGATGCACCTATATAATCACTTCTATCTTGATTTTGTATCAATATTAGATAAGTCCCTTTCAAAATTACTTAAAGTATCAAAATAACTAAACAATGCTTTTACTTCATCTTCTGTTTTATGAAGTTTTTCTGCAATTTCTTTTACTGATAATCCATCTTTTAGTTTTTTAGTGTATATTTGTTGACATCTCTCTTTTATTTTGAATATGTCATGTTTTGTTAAATCATCTTCCCAATTATCTTTTGCATTTTTTAACTCATCTTTTAACCATAAATCAAATCCTAATCCAGTTCTTATAGCTACACCTTTAACAAACAATCTTGTTTGACAATTCCATAATCGCTGTTGTGACATCGAATTGTCTTTAACAGGATTACTACCATTCATTACAGGACCTCTTTGTATAAATTCAAGATCATCTATAACTATTTTTACAGCTGTTTCATATACTCTGTTTTTATTTCCTTTTGTATCTGTATACTCTTGAGTAGACATATATAATGAGCTTCCATTTTCGTTTGCAATTGGCTCAAAATAAACTTTTTCAGCTCCATTTTCATGCAATAAATCAATTACTTTTGCCCAATTCAAGTATTCTGCTTTATCTCTTTCTTCTACCCACTTACTAACATCTACTTCTCTTAAATCTTTATAACTTTTTAACATTAATCAATCTCCTCCCATTCCATAATCCAATTTCCACTAAAATACCAATCCGTAAATTCTTTAATAAATTGTTGCTGTTCCTCTGTTAAATTTCCATTTTCTCCTTTTGCTGTAATATTTACTCCTAATTTTTCCATTGCATATAGTTCTGCATCTTCTTCATAAACTATTTCATCAGTATGTATATGTTTATAATATTTTACTTTCATTTGTTCCTCCCTCTTGCATTTCTCTTAAATTTATGTTAATATAATTTAAGAGAATGTTTATCCATTTTCTGTTTTAGTATGTTAACGTTGTGTCAAAGTTTGTTAACATACTTTTTATTTTGTTTTGCAAATTGATTACACTATTTAATTGATTTTTGTTTACTTCCTCACTGATTTTCTTAAATAATCTTGCATATTCAATGTTTCTTCTTTCTGATATATCTTTACTTAACTTTAATTCTTCGTTTTCAAAACGTAAGTCCATGTTTTCCTCTTTTAATTTTTTGTACTCAAACATTTTTGTGCCTCCTTTTTCTTTTTCAATAATGGTCTAATAGATAAATACAATTTTGCTTTTCTTATTGCATTATCTATATATAACTTATCTAATTTATCCATATTTAGCTCCTTTCTGATTTTTTCACTTTTATCCATTTATGCTTCAAATCTTTTGCTATCAAATATGTTGTGTATCCATCTGTTAAATAACCAAAACAATTAACAACAACAGGTTGTTCAAATCTTTCATACTGTATGTAATAACATATTTTATCCGCAAGTTCTCCCGCTGTATGTTTATGTGCTTCAAAACTTGGATATATTTTTATTTTACTCAACTTCATATATCCTAATTTATTCATTATCTTTTCAATCATTTATTTTCCTCCTATCCAATCATTCTGACTAATTCATTAAGTAATACTTTATCTTGTCCTATATAAGCTGTTTTGTAATTAGCTTTCACAAACTCACGACAATCAATTTTAAAGCAATTTCTTTTTTGATTTATAATTTGTCTTTGATTTCTTTTTTGTGCTTTATTTTTTATTCTCGTAGAAATTTCACTAATAATTCCACATACTATTGATGATATAAAAAATGTTACTATTAATGTTATTCCAATTAACTTCCATTCTGCTAAAGTTATCATCTTTTGTTCATCTCCTTTCATATAATTTTTCTATTTTTTATCTATAAATTTGCTCTAATATTGTATAGAATTTTTCTTTATCAACTCTTATTCCTGATTTTCCGATTTTTTGTATTGCATCTTCCATAGCTGGTTCTTTTAATATTCTATATATTTGTTGTACAGTTGTACTTAATTCTTCTGCTAGCTCTTTTACTGGACTAAACTTCCTTCTTGTTCTACTACATATGTTTGTTGCCATTTAATTCACTTCCCTTCTTTTTATAATTTGTTTTAATATCCCACCTATGCTATAATTCTGTCGAAAGGTGGTGATTATATTGTCAGATTTCTTTAATAACCATAAGGATTGTATTGCGTTAATAATTTCTATTATCTCTTTACTTATTTCTTTCTATAATTTTATATATGCTTACTTGAACAAGAAGACCAAATTAAGGATTTCTATTAATACACACGATTTTCATGAGACAACTCATCAATTTTTTATCACTATTGAAAATCGTTCTCAATTACCTGTTTCTATATCAAATATTAAGCTTAACAAATCATATTATTGTGTTTTAGAACCAACTTGCATAAGAGAAAATATTAAATACTCTGGACATGATGTTATTTCTAGAAATGAAATTAAAACTGTTTCATTTCCTATTAGCTTAAACCCTTTAGAAAGTCGTTCTGCTTATCTTGAATTTAGAAATGTAGATAATTTTGATATTAACCATATTACATTTTCGTTATTTACAAATAGAAAATATATAAAAAAAGTAAAAATTACTAATTTTGATGGTCTAACCAAAAAGTAAGAATTGATAATACTAGTGATATAACTGAAAAGATTATTGCTAGTATTGCTTTTATACTCATCATCTTCACCTCCTAATTTGTTTACAAAAATTTTTTTACTAATACTGTTAGACTTCGCTTGTCTTAAAAGAAGTAGAGCTATATAAATTGGGCGGACCTCCATTGTCGTTAAACTGGTTCTAGTTATTAGGCTATATATTAATTGCAAGAGTTTAAGATATACAAATTGTGGGAGAATACTAATCATATTGACGCTATGGTTAGTATTTTCTATTTATATAAACTCTCTATCGTTGTTTCTAATATTTCGGCTAATTTTAAGGCTTGCATTACATTTGGTATCCTTGTTTCATTTTCCCATTGAGAAATTGTATTTTGGCTTACTTTTAATATTTGTGCTATATCACTTTGAGATAATCTTTTCTTTTTTCTAAATTGCTTTATCTTATTCATTAACTCTCCTTTAATATGTTTTTGAAATCTTTTGTTTAAAATTTTCTAAATCAGATAATTGCTGTTTTAGGTTCGATATTTGTTTGTAAAATTTCTATTCACTTAAAGTGATATTTTAATTTAAAAAAATTTCTTCGACATCTGCATTAAAAAAACGTTTTTTAAACTCTTTTAAATTTTGAATACTTGGACTTTTCTCTCCTAATTCTATCTTTTGATAAAATGATAATGTTATTCCCCAAATTTCTGCCATTTGTTCTTGTGTTTTACCTATTAATAGTCTATATTTCTTTAGTTTTTCTCTTGGCACTTAACTCCCTCCCTTCTTCAACTTCACTCAGAGTATATATCATTGTTTTTATCTTGTCAACACTTTAAGTGAATGTTTTTTAATATTTTTCACTTAAAGTGTTGAAAGCCTTGATATAAAAGACTTTTAGTGAAAAAAATTTTTTATAATATATTGTTTTTTACACTCAGAGTGTGTATAATATAATAAAGATTAAATTATGGAGGTTGTTATGAATAGGATAAAACAATTACGAGAAGAATTTCAATTTTCACAAAATGACCTAGCGCAAAGATTAGGTGGTGCTCCAAGCAGTATTGCAATGTATGAAAAAGAAGAAAGGAAGCCTAGTATGGAAGTTCTTATTAAGTTATCTGAAATATTTAACTGTAGCATAGATTACATTTTAGGCAAAACTGACATACGAAACATAGATGAACTAAAGCAAGTTGAATTTGCTAACGCTGGTGGTCTTGATACAAAAGGTTTAGATGATGATGATTTATTAGAGTTGCAAAGGCAGATTGATTATATTAAGAAAATGAAAAATAAAAAATAATTTATTGTATTAAATAATATAAAATAAGGAGGAATTTATATGGATTTTGAAGAAAATTTGAAAAAATTTACAGAAAGGATTGAAAAATTAAAAGATTCAATTAACACTGAGGAAGCTACAAAAACTTCTTTGATTATGCCTTTTTTTCAAATTCTAGGATATGATATTTTCAATCCCAGCGAATTTGTCCCTGAATATGTTGCCGATGTTGGAATAAAAAAAGGAGAAAAAGTTGATTATGCAATTATCTTAAATAATAAAGTAACAATTTTAATTGAGGCGAAATCTGTTAATGAAAATTTACAAAAACATGATTCTCAATTATTTAGATATTTTGGCACAACATCAGCCAAGTTTGCAATATTAACAAATGGATATGAATATAAGTTTTATACTGATTTAGATGAATTAAATAAAATGGATACAACACCTTTCTTAGATATAAATCTATTAGAATTAAAAGATAGTGATGTTCAAGAGCTAAAGAAGTTTTGTAAAGAAATTTTTAATATTGATATAATCTTAAGCACAGCATCTGATCTAAAATATGCTAATTCCATTGAAAAATTATTACAAGAAGAATTTGCAAGTCCTTCAGATGAATTTGTAAAATTAATTCTTAATAAGGGTGTATATGATGGTGTTAAAACACAAAATGTAGTTGATAAATATAAACCTATACTAAAAAAATCTATAAATCATTATATTAATCAATTAATAAATGAGCGTTTACAAATTGCAATAAATAATTCTACATCTAATGAAACCTCAGAAGATATAATTGCATTTGATGATAGCGATGGTATAGTTACAACAACTGAAGAATTAGAAAGTTACTATATAGTTAAATCTATACTTTCTGAATTTGTGAATCCAAACAAGTTAAATTATAAAGATACATATAGTTATTTTGGTATATTATATGATAATAAAGTTACCAAATGGATATGCAGAGTTTATATAAAAGAAAATGTAAAATTTGTTATTATTCCTGATAATAATAAAAAGGAAATTAGATATGAATTTAAAGATATAAGCGAATTATACAACTTGAAGGAGCAACTTATAGCTAGATTAAAAATATTTACAAAATAATCACATAATAACAGAGAATAAAAATGGAATTATTTGAATTAGTTTTAATTGAGTTTTAATGCAAATTGATTACAAAATGATAAGGAGGTCCTCGTATGAGTGATAAAGAAAAAGCTATTAAAGTATTGGAAACAATGCCTAACAATATTCCTATGAAA
>CANQZV010000051.1 GCA_947628425.1 uncultured Clostridia bacterium
TTGAAATATCAAAAATTATTAAGAGAACAATTAGATTGGCTAAATGCAAACTATAAGCAAGTAAAAAATAAATCTTTAAAACTATATCAATTATACAATAATGAAAAGTTACCAGAAAATATAAAAGCAAGATGTTGCAATTTCAAATTATTAGAAGAAAAATGTGTTGAATATAATAAAATCTAAGCGACAAATTACAATATATAATAGACTTATTTAAGGAAATGTGCTATAATATAATTCATTAGGAGAAACTTAAATGAATGAAATAACAAATATTTTAACGCAAAATGTAAAATTTCAAGATTATATAAAAGAAATAAAGTTAAAAACTACCCCAATATCTATATTGGGGTTAGTTGATGTAGCAAAAAGTCAGTGGATAATTGCAACACAAGAAGAAATAAAAAAACCAATCTGTTTAATTACGTATAATGAAATACAAGCCAAAAAATTATACGAAGATATACAATATTTTAATAAAAAAGTAGCATTCTTTAATAAGAAAGAAATAGTAACTTATGACTATGTAGCAGAAAGTAAAGAACTATTATACAAAAGAATTGATACTCTAAATAAAATAAATGAAAATAATGTAGACATTATTATTACAACAATTGAAGCTTGTATGCAAGAAATGATATCTAAAGAAGAACTTTATAAAAATGTAATTGAATTTAAATTTAATAAAGAGTATAACTTTGAAGAAATAAAAGAAAATTTATTAAAATTGGGTTACGAAAGAACAGAATTAGCTGAAGCAAGAGGTCAGTTTAGTTTAAGAGGAGATATATTAGATATTGCTATTACTGAAAATAAAGGAGTTAGAATTGAATTTTGGGGAGAAGAAATAGATTCTATTAGATATTTTCAGCTTTCATCTCAAAGATCAATTGAAGAAATAAAAAAAATTACAATATATCCAGCACATGAAAATATTTTAACATCTTCGATAGAGAATGTATGTAACAAAATAAAAGAAATAGATGAATATGAAGATATAATTGAAAATGATATTGAGCAAATAGAAAATGGAAATTATTTATCTAAAATCGATAAATATATTAAAATTTTTTATGAAAAAAGACAAACATTTTTAGATTATTTATCAAATAATACCATTTTATTTTTTGATGAAATTGGAAAAATAAAAGCAAGAAATAAAAATATTTTGAATGATAATAAAGCAATTATGCAAGCACTATTGGAAAAACAAAGAATAATTCCACAAATTTTAGAAGAATTAAAAACAATAGAAGAAATAGAAGATAAAATATCCAAAAAGCAAGTAATATACTTAGAAAATCAAGACGTATCAATAAATAGACAAAATAAATATAGTTTTACATTCAGAGAATTAAATTATTATAAAAGTAGTATTAATCTATTATTAGATAAAATAATTGATAGTTTAGAAAAAAATAAAAAAATTATTATTTTAAGTGGAAATGATGAGAGTACAAAAAAATTATTAACTTTATTATCAGAAAAAGAAATTCCTCATGAATATGTAGAAAAATTAACAAATTTTCATATTAATGATAACAAAGCAATCATATCAAAAGGAATTTTATCTTCAGGATTCGAATGTTTTGATAATAATTTGGTATTAATATCTGGAAAAGATATATTTTCTAATGAAAAAATACAGAGAAAAAAACAAAACTCTGCTTTTAAACAGGGAGAAAAAATTATATTTTCTGATTTAAAACCAGGAGATTATGTTGTTCATAAGGTACATGGGATTGGACAATTTGTTGGAGTAAATACAATTAAAACATTAGATATTGTAAAAGACTATATTAAAATAAAATATAAAGATGAAGATATACTATATATTCCAACAAATGATTTAGACAGCATTAGAAAATATATAGGAGAAGGAGAAGCAGAACCTAAATTAAATAAACTTGGTAGTAAAGAATGGGAACATACAAAAGCAAAAGTAAAATCTAACCTAAGAGAAGTTGCAAAAAATTTAATTGAATTATATGCAAAAAGAAAAAATGCCAGGGGACATGCATTTAGCAAAGATACTCCATGGCAAGCACAGTTTGAAGAAAGTTTTGAATATACTGAAACAGAAGATCAATTAAAATGTATTGAAGAAGTAAAGAAAGATATGGAAAAAGATACTCCAATGGATAGACTTCTTTGTGGCGATGTTGGATATGGAAAAACAGAAGTAGCAATTAGAGCAGCTTTCAAAGCGGTTATGGAACAAAAACAAGTTGCTTATTTAGTACCAACAACTATACTTGCAACTCAACAATATGAAACTTTTAAAAATAGAATGGAAGAATTTCCAATTAGAGTAGAACTCTTAAATAGATTTAAAACACAAAAAGAACAGAAAGAAATTGTAAAAAAATTAAAATTGGGAGAAATTGATATAATCATTGGTACACATAGAATTCTAAGTAAAGATGTTGCGTTTAAAGATTTAGGATTACTAATTATAGATGAGGAACATCGTTTTGGAGTAAAAGATAAAGAAAAAATTAAAGAATTAAAAGCAACAATAGATGTTTTAACAATGACAGCCACACCAATTCCAAGAACATTACATATGTCAATTGTAGGAATCAGAGATATGTCTGTTATTTATGAACCACCACAAAATAGAAAACCAGTTCAAACATATGTGTTAGAATACGATGAAGAGGTTATTAAAGAAGCAATTACAAAAGAAATAGAAAGAGGAGGGCAAGTATTTTATTTATTTAATAACGTAGAGAAAATAACACAAAAAGCTGAACAAATACAAGATTTAGTTCCAGAAGCAACAATAGGAGTAGCACATGGAAAAATGTCAGGTAGAGAACTAGAAGATATTATGCAAGATTTTGTAGACGGTAAAATGAATGTATTAGTTTGTACAACAATATTAGAATCAGGAATTGATATTCCAAATGCAAATACAATCATTGTAGAAAATGCAGATAGATTAGGATTAGCACAACTTTACCAAATAAGAGGAAGAGTAGGAAGAAGTAATGTGCAAGCTTATGCATATATTACCTATAAAAGAGAAAAACTATTATCAGAAATAGCAGATAAAAGATTAAAAGCAATGAAAGAATTTACAGAATTTGGTTCAGGATTTAAAATAGCAATGAGAGATTTAGAAATAAGAGGAGCAGGAAGTTTATTAGGAGAAATACAACATGGGCACATGGAGCAAGTAGGTTATGACACATATTGCAAATTGTTAGATGAAGTTGTAAAAGAAATGCAGGGAATTGAATACAAAGAGGAAAAAGAAGTACAAATTGACTTAGATGTATCAAGTTATATAGATGATAGTTATATAGAAAATACTGCTCAAAAAATAGAAGTTTATCAAAATATAGCTATTGCAAGAACAGAGGAAGAAATTAGAGATGTAATAGATGAAATAACAGATAGATATGGAAATATACCTCAAGAGGTTGAAAATTTATTAGAAATTGCTAGAATAAAAAATTTATGTAAGGAAAAAAATATAAATAAGATATCTCAAAAAAATAAAAATATTGTATTTTATTTTGATATTCAAAAATTTGATATGAGTATTATAGATAATTTAGTAAAAGAATATAAAGATGAAATTAAATTCTCACCAGGTACGGAGCCATATATTACATTAAAAAATAAAGAGAGTAAAGACAAAATAATATTGAAAAACATAAAAGAATTTTTAAATAAATTGTAATTTTAGAAAAGGATGAATATTATGCAAGTAATTACAAGTAAAGATAATGAAATAATAAAAAATATTAGAAAATTAAAAGAAAAGAAATATAGAGATATAGGTAATGAATATATAATTGAAGGAATAAAAATAATTAAAGAAGCAATTATAGAAGAAGCTAAAATAAAATTAATTGTTGTTTGTGAAGAATGTATTAAAGATGGTTGCATTGATCAAAAAATGTTATATGAAATTGCCAAATATGATTGTATATATGTTAATCAAAAAGTTTTCTCATTATTAACAGATGTGCAAAATCCACAGGGTTTACTTGCAGTAATAGAAAAGAAAAACAAAGAAGAGAACATTGATTATAAACAAGATATTATTATTGCTTTAGATGGTATTCAAGATCCAGGAAATTTAGGAACAATTTTAAGAACAATTGATAGTGTAGGATTAAAACAAGTAATAGTATCTAGTAAAACTGCAGATGCATATAATCCAAAAGTTGTTAGATCAACAATGGGGGCAATTTTTAGAGTAAATATTATAGAAAGTAATGATTTATTGGAAACATTGAAGAATGCCAAAAAACATAAATACAAAATAATGGCAACATCTTTAGAAACGGAAAAAACAATTTATCAAACAGATTATCATAAGAAAATAATTGTAATAGGAAATGAAGCAAATGGAATATCTAATGATATATTAGATTATGCAGATGAAAAAATTAAAATTCCAATGCTTGGAAGAACAGAAAGTTTAAATGCATCTGTAGCAACTGCAATCATTTTATACGAATATGTAAGAAATAAACTTAAATAAATATATAGAAAAAATGCCTAGACTAATTTATTATTTATGACTAAAATTTGTGATTGTAAAGAATATACTAAAAAAGCAATAACAATTGTAGTATGTTTATCTAATAGAAAATTTCTTAAAAAAATATATTAATTAAAAAGAAAAGACCTCAAAACTTTTTGAGGTCTTTTCTACTGTTAATTACATGCAACCGAGTTTCTTAATAATTCAGCAATCAGAAGAAAAGAGTCAACATCATATGGAACTTTTAGAATGTATGATTCTTCATCCTCTGAAAAGTCATATGGTATTTGCAATTTTTCAAATTCTTCTTCAGACAAAACTAAATTAATAATTTCATTAAAGTTTTTAAATTTTTCTTTGCAAAAACTAAAACTAAAGTAATATTCATTAGGAATGGAAAAATAAATTTTATTAATAAATATTTTTTCATTACTTTTCTCCGCTCTATTTACAAAAGCTTTAATTCGTTTATGTGCCTCCCTAAGTATCTTTGAAATATAAGACTGTGTTACTCCTAATTTATTACCAATCTCTTTTTGAGTTTTTTTACAAATATTATAAATAAACGCTAAAGAGTTATTAATTGGTAACACATTAAAAACATAGTTCATTATAATAACAATTAAATCTCTGTTTGAATATACATCAGTAAAATTAGTAGTACAAAAAAGAGACTCATCTACAAAAGACATTTCATCGGTATCATCTAATGAACACATTTTAGAACAATTTTTGCAATGAGTAAGATACATACGTATTTCATTTTCTATGCACTTTTTAGCATACAAAGAAAAGTTACTTTCATTCTTGAATGAAAATGTATCTATAGCCTTAATAAGGCCTATTGTTCCAATTGAAGATAAATCTTCAATTGAAAAATACTCATTAGAAAATTTTATAGCTTGTTCAACAGCTAAATGCAAATTCCGAACAATTAGTTCGTCTCTTACTTGTGTGTTTTGACTAACACTATTGAGCAGCTCTACTTCGTCAATTGTTGATAGAGGCTGAAGTAATAATGTGTTATTCAAAAAAAGTGAATTAGACATATTATAATACTCCTTTCCTTTTTAAGTACATAACTTTAGTAGCTTGCCCGCCTCTACTAGCTCTTTCATGTTTATTATTTTGTAAAACTACTTGTACTTTTGAGTATAGTCCAAAATCAATAATTAAGAGCCGTTCAGTTACATCTTTGTAAACAGTTGATTTGGATACTCCAGATACTAGGGCAGTTGCCCGAATTGTTGAATTGTTTTGAACGATATAATAAGATTCGTTCAAAACTCGTTGAGTAATTAAATCTTTAAGCATAGGATATTCCCCTTTCTAATTATTTTTTAATATTATAACAAAAAAAATCATTGTTTTCAATGATTTTTAAAAATTTACATAATATTTTATTACTAAAAACTCATTATCAAGCTAAAATATTTTTATTTTATTAATAAATCTATTATCTTTGGGTAAATATCAATTGCGTTTTCTTTCCAATTATCAGATATAAATTTAGCTTGTTCACGAGAAGCGGCAGAAGTAGAAACTTCAAAAATAGTTCTATTATTTTCTATAACCTTACAAGTAACAATAAAATCATTTTTACTTACAGGTGTAAATTCTGAAACAATGGAAACGTCTTCTTCAATTTCGCCAAGTTCACCTTTAATAGTATTATCAATTTTTAGTTTTATAATGCCAGGAATTATATCTTTAGTAAGTTCTAATGTTTCTTTTCCAGTTTGTGTAAGGGAATATACAATTTCTGAATGATCATCTTCCTGAAATTGTGTAATATATTTATTCTCTAATAAATCTAATAAAAATTGTTGAAAATAGAAATAGTTTATATCTTGAATAGATAAAACCAATTCTAATAATGCACTATTAGTTACTGGTTTATCAATTGTATTTAATATATATAAAATTAAAACTTTATTTTCTGCAATTGTTTCATCATTGGATGTTATTTTCATTATTACATACATTCCTTTCTAATGTATAAATTCAACTCTAAAATTTAATATTTACTTATATATATTTTTCTATTTCGTTCCATACAGTATCTACATAAATTTTTTTCTCAGAAGAAAAAGGAAGAATTATATCTGTAGAATTTACTTCCAAATACTTTTTTAAATCTTCTATATATAATGGAACTTTTGTTGGTGCAATTTTATCTGATTTATTAGCTAAAATTATAAATTTTTGACCAATACTTCTAATATAATTAAACATTAATATATCATTTTCACTAGGTTTATGTCTTATATCAATTAATAATATAATCAATGAAATGTTTTTTCTAGAAAATAAATATTCTTCAATAAATTTTCCAGCTTTCTTTTGTTCCTCTTTAGACATTTTACTATATCCATAACCAGGTAAATCTACAAAATAAAATTTAGAATCCATATTATAAAAATTAATTTGTCTTGTTTTCCCAGGTTCACTACTTGTTCTAGCTAAAGCCTTTCTATTAACCATTGTATTAATAAAGGAAGACTTTCCAACATTAGATTTACCAGCTAACACGATTTCTGGTAAATTATCACTGGGATATTGTTTTGAACTAACAGCAGATATTTGAAATTTAGGATATTTTATTAACATTTTTATTCCTTTCTTTACTTTTTGGGAATCAATTTTTCAATTCCACCCATATAAGGTCTTAAAACCTCTGGAATATTTACGCTTCCATCTGCGTTATAATTATTCTCTAAAAAAGCTATCAACATACGAGGTGGAGCAACAACGGTATTATTTAATGTATGTGCAAAATAGTTTCCATTTTCACCTTTTATACGAATTCCTAATCTTCTACTTTGTGCATCTGTTAAATTAGAACAGCTTCCAACTTCAAAATAAGTTTGTTGTCTAGGGCTCCATGCTTCAACATCTACACTTTTTGCCTTCAAATCTGCTAAATCACCACTACAGCACTCTAATGTACGAACAGGAATATCCATACTTCTAAATAACTCAACTGTATATGACCATAATTTATCATACCATTCATAGCTTTCTTCAGGTTCACATACAACAATCATTTCTTGTTTTTCAAATTGATGAATTCTATAAACACCTCGTTCTTCAATTCCATGAGCACCCTTTTCTTTTCTAAAGCATGGAGAATAAGAAGTCATAGTATAAGGCATATTTGCTTTATTTAATATTTGACCTTTAAATTTACCAATCATAGAGTGTTCGCTTGTACCAATTAAATACAAGTCTTCACCTTCAATTTTATACATCATAGCATCCATTTCTTCAAAACTCATAACGCCAGTTACAACATCACTTCTAATCATATAAGGTGGTATACAATAGGTAAATCCTTTATTAATCATAAAATCTCTAGCATAAGAAAGAATAGCTGAATGAAGTCTTGCAATATCTCCTATTAAATAATAAAAACCATTACCAGCAACTCTACGAGCAGAATCTAAATCTATTCCACAAAAACTTTCCATAATATCTGTATGATAAGGAATTTCGTAATTAGGAACAATAGGTTCACCATATTTTTGAACCTCTACGTTTTCAGAATCATCTTTTCCAATTGGTACAGATTCATGAATAATGTTTGGAATTTTCATCATTCTAGTTTTTATCTCTGATGAGTATTGTTCCTCTAATTTTTCATTTTCTAATAATTCATTATTAATATCTTGAACTTTAGATTTTACAGCTTCTGCCTCTTCTTTTTTACCATCTTTCATTAAGTTTCCTATTTTATTACTTAATAGTTTTCTTTCATTTCTAAGCTCATCACCATGCATCATTACTTCTCTATTTTTCTTATCTAAATCAATTACTTCGTCAACTAAAATTAATTTGTGGTTTTGAAATTTTTTCTTTATATTTTCTTTTACAATATCAGGGTTTTCTCTTAAAAACTTAATATCTATCATAATAATGTCTCCTTTATTGACTAAAAATGTTAGTTTATTTAAAACTTAATTTAAATAATTTTTTTCTATATCATCTACAAGAATAAATCTAACTTTTTGACCAGTAATATTATCTGGTCTTTCTGGAATTTCTTCTAAGAACATTTTCTCAGGTCTTACCCATATATTACGACCATCTTCTCTATTATATAAAGGTTTATAAACAACCATTCTTTCCTTTGATTCGGAATCGTATGCAACATTTTCTACGAAATAATAATTTCCTTTAAAGTGTCTGTACACTCTACCTATTTTTACAGTATCCATATAAACCTCCTAAAATAAATTTGTAAATTATTTTATCATTTTTCGATAAAAAAATCAATACTAGATAAATTGTAATTTTTTGTTCACATAATTTGTATTCGCTCCCGGTGATTTATTTAAATTTTCATCGCAACGCCCCAACTGCATAATAGGCTGTATATAAAAT
>CANQZV010000052.1 GCA_947628425.1 uncultured Clostridia bacterium
ATGGAAGAGAAAGTAATTATAATAAATATAAAGAAAGTAAAGAAACAAGATATGGAGATGCAATTTTAGAAACATCAGCAAGTGGTAATTCTTCAAATAGCTGGAACCAAGACTACTCCCACTTTCCGTACGCCCATTATCCGTTTTTCGGGCGTGGTGGCGGTTGCGGTAGTGGTTCTGCTGCGGGTGTGTTCTCTTTCAACAACAATGGTGGCTATTCGGACAGCAACTGTTCGTTCCGTGTAGTTCTTGCGTTCTAGCACTTTAAATGTGACTTTACACTTAGTTTTCCTTTTATCGGCACTAACTTAAATTTCCTGAAAAAACAAAAATACGGGAATTATGGAAATTGGGACGGTTCTCTTTTCCATTTTTCGAAAAACAAGTTAATATTATGCAAGAAATCTAGCCGAAAGGCTAGATCTCTTGGTATAAGGGAAAAGGAAAACAAAGAAGTCGTATTGACAAACATATTTGAAATATATATAATAGAAATAAATATAAAGAGAGTGAAAACGAAGAAGAAATAGATAAATGGGTAAACTTTCTAAAAAATCCAGAGGTGGTAACAATGAAAGAAAATAATAAAGCAATAAAAAAAGCACAAGAGGAACTAGAATATTTAAGTGGAGATGAAGAAGCAAGAAGAATAGCAGAACTAAGAGAAAAAGCAATAAGAGATGAAATAACAAATTTAGAGGGAGCAAGAGCAGAAGGAGAATTAATAGGAGAAGCAAGAGGAAAAGCTGAGGGAGAGATAATAGGCGAAGAACGAGGCGAGAAAAATAAAAGTTTAAAAATTGCTAAAAAAATGAAGGAAAAGGGAATATCCATTGATGAGATTATAGAAATTACAGAGTTAACAAAAAATGAAATAGAAAGCTTATAATAAAATCTGAAAATGTGATTTTATATAAATTTTAAATTTCTATTGAAACTATTTTAAAAATATGTTAATATTATATCATAGTAAATATAATCCTTAAATAAAGCAAAGTATAATAAATACTTGTATTGCAAGAGAGATAGATTTATAGCTGAAAGATCTATTATTACATATTTATTAGAAATTTCACTTTATTGGACTTTTTTTGAAATAATAGTAGGAAAAAGCGTTGGCAACGATATAGCTTTTGAGTTTAATAGTAATATTAATAAATTAAGGTGGTACCGTGAAATAAAAGCTCACCCTTATAATTGAGGGTGAGTTTTTTTATCTAATAGAAAAATTATATAAAAAGCATTTAACATATTAGGAGGGTAAAATGAAAGAAAAGTTAGATAACATTAAAAATCAAGTTAATCAAAAAGTAAAAGAGCTAAAAGATATGCAATCTTTAAATGAATTAAAGGTAAAAATATTAGGAAAAAAAGGTGAGTTAACCGAAATTTTAAGAGGAATGAAAGATTTATCACCAGAAGAGAGACCTATTATTGGTAATTTAGTAAATAAAGTAAGAAATGAAATCGAGGAAGTAATAAAGAATGCAGAAGATTTAATTAAAGAGAAAGAATTAGAAAGAAAATTAGAAGAGGAAAAAATAGATATAACTCTACCTAGTTCTAAAATTATAAGAGGTAGTAAACATCCAATTAACCGAACAATAGAACAAATTCAAGATTTATTTGTATCTATGGGATATGATGTAGTTGATGGACCAGAACTAGAAACAGATGAATTTTGTTTTGAAAGATTAAATTTACCAAAAGGTCATCCAGCAAGAGATATGCAAGATAGTTTTTATATTACACAAGAAGTATTATTAAGAACCCAAACATCTGCTGTTCAAGCAAGAGTAATGCTTGCGAATAAAGAAAAATCTCCTATTAGAATGATTTGTACAGGTAAAACTTATAGAAGAGAAGATGATGCAACACATTCACATCAATTTAATCAAGTAGAAGGTTTAGTAATTGATAAAAAAGAAAGGAATGTATCATTAGCAGATTTGAAAGGAACTTTACAAGTTTTTGTAAAGGAAATGTTGGGAAACAATTTAGATTTAAGGTTTAGACCTAGCTATTTCCCATTTACAGAACCATCCTATGAAGTAGATGTTACATGTTTTAAATGTTGTGGAAAAGGATGTAATCTTTGTAAACAAACAGGATGGATTGAAATATTAGGTGCAGGAATTGTACATCCAAATGTTTTAAAAATGAATGGATATGACCCAGACCAATACGGAGGATTCGCATTTGGAACAGGAATAGATAGATTAGCAATGTTTAAATATGGTATTACAGATATGAGGTATTTGTATACAAATGATATTAGATTTTTAAAACAATTTGATCGTAAAGATTAGAGTAAAGTTTATCTAAATATATAAATTAAGGAGAATGTTATGAAACTTAGTAAAAATTTTGTAAAAGACTACATAGATATTGATGTTGATATTAAAACACTTGCAGAAGATATGACAAGAGTTGGCAATGAATATGATTCTGCAGAAAAATTAATAAATGCAAACAAATTAGTAGTAGGTGAAGTAATAGAGTGTAATATGCATCCAGATTCTGACCATTTACATGTTTGTAAAGTAAATATTGGAGATGAAATTTTAAATATTGTATGTGGAGCGCCTAATGTTAGAAAAGGACTAAAAGTAATAGTTGCACTTGTTGGAGCAGACTTACCAGGTGGAGTTAAAATAAAAAAAGGAATAATTAGAGGTCAAGAGTCTAATGGTATGCTTTGTTCACTTGCAGAACTAGGAATAGAAACTAAATTTTTAAAGCAAGAAGATAAAGAAGGAATTCACGAATTACCAATAGATAGCAAAATAGGGGAAGACCCAATAAAGTTGTTAGGTATGGATGATGAAGTAGTAGATTTTGAACTAACAGCTAATAGAGGAGATTTACTAAGTATATTAGGAATGGCATATGAATTAGGTGCTATTTATAATAAAACAGTAAAAGAAGTAGACTTATCTCACAATGAACATGGAGAAGATTTAAATAAAAGCTTTAAATTAGAAATAAACACAGATAATTGTAAATTATTTTTAGCTAAGAAAGTAGAAGGAGTAAAAATTACAGAAAGTCCAAACTTTATAAAAAATAGATTAATTGCATCAGGTATTAGACCAATTAATAACGTTGTTGATATTAGTAACTATGTGATGTTAGAATTAGGTCAACCACTTCATTTTTATGATGCAGATAAATTAAATGGAAAAATAGAAGTAAGAATGGCATCTGAAGGTGAAAAATTAACAACATTAGATAATATAGAAAGGGTTTTAAATTCAAATGACATTGTTATATCAAATGGAAAAGAAGCTATTGGTTTAGCTGGTGTTATGGGTGGATTAGATACAGAGGTTACTGAAAATACTAAAAATGTAATAATAGAAGCAGCTATTTTTG
Source organism: uncultured Clostridia bacterium (assembly GCA_947628425.1). Classification (GTDB taxonomy): domain Bacteria; phylum Bacillota; class Clostridia; order TANB77; family CAG-508; genus HGM13634. Next base: position 3,376 of record CANQZV010000052.1, read on the forward strand.
ATAGTGTAAAGGTAAGAATGACTTCAAATAAAATATTAAGGAGTGAAGCAAGTAATCGTTTTGAAAAGGGATTAGATCCAAATAGAACATATATGGCAGCAGAACGAGCAGTAAAATTATTAGAAGAATATGCACATGGAAAAGTAATTGCAGGAACTGTTGTTTATGATAAAACAAATGTTAAACCAAAGACAATTGAAATTACATTTAAAAATATTACAGATGTATTAGGAATGAAAATACCAAATGATGCAATTTTAGAGGTATTTAAAAGATTAGGTTTTACATATAAATTAGAAAATGAAAAAATATATGTAACAGTGCCTACAAGAAGATTAGATATTTCAATAAAAGAAGACTTAATTGAAGAAGTGGGTAGAATTTATGGCTTAGATAATATAGAAGGAAAACTACCAATTGTTCCAATGAAACAAGGAAGTTTAGATTTAACACAAAGAGAAATTAGAAATAAAATGATATCTTTAGGTTTAAGTGAAACATTATCTTATGTATTAGTTAGAGATGATGAGTCAGATAACTTTACTTCAGATAAATTTGAAAAGGTACAATTATTAGATCCTATTACTGAAGAAAGAAGTACATTAAGATATAGTGTATTGTCATCATTATTAAAAATTTATGAATACAATAAAGCTCACAATGAAAAAGATATTGCTATTTTTGAAATTGGAAAAGGTTTTTATAAAAAAGAAGAATATGCTGAAAATACAAAACTAGCAGTATTAATGAGTGGAAAATATTATTTGGGAGTAGATAATAAAAAAAATGTAGATTTTTACGTTATTAAAGGTATAGCAGAAGAAATTTTAGATTATTTAGGATATAATAGTCGTTACAGTTTTATATTACCAAAAGAAACTCCTAAACAGATGCATCCAGGTCAAACTGCAGAAATTTCTGTTAATAATGATATAATAGGAATTGTTGGAAAATTACATCCAACAATAGAAAAAGAAGATGTATTTGTTTTGGAGATTAATTTAGACAAATTATTAGCAAAGAAAACTGGAAAAATGAAATTTAAAGAAATATCAAAATATCCTAAAATTTGTAAAGATTTAGCTATATTAGTTGATAAAAAAATATTATCAATTGAAATAGAAAAATTAATAAAGCAAGCTGCAGGTTCACTACTAACCAATATAGAAATATTTGATGTATATGAAGGAAAGAATATTCCAAAAGATAAAAGAAGTATTGCATATTCATTGTCATTTGGAACAATAGATAGAACTCTAACAGATGAAGAAGTAAATAATATTTTGAATAAAATAGTAGATAATTTGCAAAATAAAATTGGAGCAGAGTTAAGAAAATAAAAATATAAATGTCACAAATTTAAAAAGTAAAAATATTATTTATTTTATAATATACTAAAAAAAGCTTGATTTTATTAATATTTTAGTATAAAATATATAAGATTTAATATAATAATATGGAGGTAAAATATATGGCAGAAGTATATATGGCAGGAGATGTTAGAAATGGAACAACATTTGAACTAGATGGTTCAGTATATAAGGTAGTAGAATTTCAACATGTAAAACCAGGTAAAGGAGCAGCATTTGTTAGAACAAAATTAAAAAATGTAATCAATGGATCAGTTTTAGAAAGAACATTTAATCCATCAGAAAAATTACAGGGTGCAGAAATAGAAAAAAGAGAAATGCAATATTTATATAATGATGGTGACCTATATTATTTTATGGATAATGTAACATATGAGCAAATACCTTTAAATAAAGAACAATTAGGTGATAGCTTAAAATATATAAAAGAAAATATGTCTGTTAAAATTTTATCTTTTAAGGGAAATATATTTTCTGTAGAGCCACCAATGTTTGTAGAATTAGAAGTTACATATACAGAGCCAGGTTTCAGTGGTAATACAACTACAACATCAGGAAAACCAGCAACTTTAGAAAATGGTTATGAAATTTCAGTACCTTTATTTATAAATATAGGAGATGTAATAAAAATAGATACTAGAACTGGCGAATATATGGAAAGAGTTTAAGGAGATTATAATGGAAGAATTAAAAAATAAAGTAAAGCAAGTACTTGCAGACTTGGAAAACAAGTTAAAAGATAAAGAAGAGCTAGAATATGCAAAAACAAAAGTGTTTGAATTATACGAAACATTTGCAGATGAGTTAGAAAAGTTGCAAGAAACATGTAGTAGTAAAATAGATACAATTACAGCTAAATATGCCTTATTAGAAACAAAAATGCAAGAACTAGAAGGTACAATAGATAGAATAAAAACAGATATATATATAGAAGAAAAAGAAGATTACGATTTAGATATTATTTGTCCATACTGTGATGCAGAATTCACAATAGATACAACAGACGAACTAAAAAATTCTGTAAAATGTCCAGAATGTAATAATATAATTGAATTAGATTGGAACGAGGAAGGTTGTGGACATGATTGTTCAGAATGTCATCATGATTGTAATGATGAAACTGATGAAGAGGATGAAGATATGTAATTAAAAATAACTTAACGGATTGACGGCTTTGCCGTCTTTTTTTATTGTAAAATGTAAATGAGGGCCGAGTTGTAGCACCATTAGTTGGTTTACCAGACGAATCTTTATAAGGATTATTTTTAATACCATAAACATTTTTTGGTCCCACCTTACCTATTATTTGACCTGCTTTTACAAAATCGTTTACTTTAATTATATATTGTGGGTCAACATGATGATAAATAAATTGTAAATTATTTGATTTCAATATAATACTATAACCTCCAGAACCGTGAAAACCCAAAGATGATACAATGGAATCTGTAACTGCAACTAAATTACTACCAGCAGGGGCACCAATATCTATTCCCTGATGAAAAGAACTTGCATATTTTGTAGGAGAAGATCTATATCCAAAATAAGAATTAATTCTAGTATAACCTGGAGTTGGCCAAATGAGCCCATTTTCATTTAATTCAAAAGAAAATTTAGATGAATTAGAAGTAACATTATTGGTATTTGAAATAGATGGTATTGTAGGAATAAATAAAATAGGGATTAAAAACATTATAATAATAGTAAATAATGATTGTTTAAAGATAGAAGACATAAAAACCTCCAAGAATAAAAATAAATCAAGATAATAAATTGTATTTGAAATAAATAATTTATAATAAAATAATATATGTTTTAAAATATAAAAACATTGTAAACACAATGTTTTTGGCAGGGGCACTAGGAGTCGAACCTAGCTCAGTGGTTTTGGAGACCATTATACTACCGATGTACTATGCCCCTATTTAATTACGAATATTATATTACCATATATTTTTATTATATGCAAGTTAAATAAAAAATAATTATAAAAAAATTATTACTAAATAATGAATTTCAATTCTTAACACAATAAAATAATTTATTTTTCATAGTTTTGTTGCTGCAATTTTAAATTATGAGAAATATTATATAAGTTGATTATATTACATTTGACTGAAAACAGGTTTATTTGGTTGTTGCACAACAATTGTAATAAAATAATTTTTTAATTATTAATCTGTTGTTAGATTTAATTAATATTCGTAAAAAAATGTAATTTTTACCATTAAAAATGATTATAATCTTAGGGAAATAAGAAAAAAGCAAATCTTTTTTACATAATTAGTTGAAAAATAATAAAAAATGTTATATAATTGTAATATATGGCTGTTTTTTATAGCTAAAATGAAAAAAACTTACTTCCGTAGAGGCAAAAAATGTACTTTGTGTAAAAAAAATGTAACACAAAAAAACGCCTATTGACTAATATAAAAAATATTATTAATATATTAATAATATATAAAATAACAATATCCAAGGAGAGAATAAAAATGAAGAAAAAAAAGTTATTTAATTTATTTACAATTATGTTTGGAGTATTAATGTGCTTTAGTTTTTGTAAAGTACAAGCTACAAACTACAACTTTCATGATACTATTAATTTAACAAGAGATAATTTAAAAACAATTGTAGAAAGAAATACTTTACCAATAGCATCATCAAAAGTTTTAGGAATCTCTAAAAACAGAGAATCTGGCAATTACTATCAGTGGAATATTAACACAGTAGGAGAAGGAAAAACAGCATGGAAGATAGCAACATATTCTTCAACAGGTTCAAATATAAGAGACTATAGTGATTTATATTATTGTTTAAATGCTTCTAGAGGATTCGGTATGTCTACTAATGGAATGGCAGAAGGAGCAACTGATACTTATACTGAAAACTATAATATGAAAGATGATAATAATAAATCAAATATTACTACAACAGCAGGAGAAAATTTAGGAAAAAATTATAATAAAATTCTTTGGATATTAGATCATTCATATATACCAACAGGAAGTAGTTCATATAAAACTTCAAATGAATATACAACATTAATGAGAAATGCAGAAATTAGTATAGAAAATAAAGATTGGGATCTTACTGAAGACGATATTGAAGTTGTTCAACAAATGGCAATATGGTATTATACAAATGAAAATGATAGTAGTTACCACTTATCTTCATTGCCAAGTTTATATATAAATGGTAGACAATTATCTAGTATATACTATGGAGCTGACGAATACGGACAACAAATTACAGGAGTAAAAAGACAAGAAAAAGCAGATAAATTATATAAATATTTTATAAATAATGCATCTGATAGCTATACACCTATAACACCATCATTAACATTATCAAATAATGGTGCAAAAATTAGTGAAAATGAAAACTATTATATTGCAGGACCATTTAGATTAGATGGAACAAATACAGAACAAATAAAATCAATTACTGCAACCATTAATCCTAATATAACATATGCATTATTAAGTTCAGAATCACCAAATGCAGTAGTTAGTAACAATGACTTTAAACAAGTAATAGGAAGTGAATTTTATTTAAGATTATCTAAAAACGATATAACAAAAGATACAAATGTAACATTAAATATAACATATAAATATGATACAAGATCTTTAAAATATATGACAGATACATCAGATCCTACAAATACACAACCTGTAGTTTTAGTTGAAACAACAGAGGAAAACAAAAATACAAATACAAATATAGCAATAGATTTAATTGATGTTAAAGTAGAAAAAATATGGAATGACAATAACAACCAAGATAATGTAAGACCATCAAATATTAAAGTTGCACTATATGAAGATAATATAAAAAAGGAAGAAAAAACACTACCATATAATGGATTATGGTCATATACATGGGAAGGACTATTAGCTGGAAAAAATTATAATGTAAAAGAATTAAATGTAAATGGAGAAGCTATTTCAGATGGTGAAAAATACAATAATAATTATGTAGTTACATATAAAAATTCAGTTCAAGAAAATACAATTATAATTACAATTACAAATATCCACAATCCAGAATTAGTAGAAAAAACAGTAAGAAAAGTATGGAATGATGATGATAATAGAGATAGAAAAAGAACAAGTTATGGAGTAACAC
>CANQZV010000053.1 GCA_947628425.1 uncultured Clostridia bacterium
GAAAATAAGTTTTAGAAATTATGCGAAGTTTGCTCGCCCCGAACGACGAACGAAAATTTTGCATTGTATTTGAATTTGATGCACAAAAATGTGAGCAAAAAATTACAATTTAAGTAAATATAATGTTAAAAAAATTATCTAAATTATAATTCTTTTAACAAATCTTCAACCACATATTGAGCACTAACTGGAGTTACTTGATTTTTCTTTAATAAATCTAATATATTATTAACAATATTTTCATCTTCTGTTAATTCTGATATTTCTGCATTTTCTATTTTAATTTTTTCATTTATATATGAAGTTTTAACTACTTCAATTCCAAATTTTATTTCATATTCATCATATACTTCGTTTATATTACTATGTTTAATTTTATAATAATCAAGTTTTACAGGATACTCTATTCCTATTCCCCTTAAATCTTCTTGGTTCATAAATGTACCTGCATAAAAATGTTTCATATAATCCCCCTTTTCTACGTGAGTAACTCATTTACTATAACTCTAATTTAATATTTTATCAAGCTTTTTCCAACGCAGTTTTTCTTATATTTCGACACTAATTTGCAAATAAAATAAGAAAGTGACTTATTCTTTACACTTTCTTATTACTGTAATAAAAAAATATTTTTTCTGTAACAATTATGTAATATTAATTAAAGATTTTATTTCTTTATAAATTTTATCATCAACATTGTCTATTGAAATACTTCTAGCATTTTTTTCCATATTTAACATTAATTCTTTATTTAATATTATTTTTTCAACATATGAGTTTAAATCAATTGTTTCTAATTCTTTATTTAATATTATTTTTGCTGCACCTCTGTTTTCAAGCACTTTTGCATTATATTCTTGGTGATTTTGTGATACTCCAGGTAAAGGTACAAATATTGCTGCTTTTCCTAGCTTTGTAACTTCTGTTACTGTAATTGCACCACTTCTACATATTAATAAATCTGAAATATTCATTATTTCTTCCATGCTATAAATATATGGATAAACTTTTACATTTTTTATATTATTTATATCTATATTGTTTTCTTTTAATTCTTCCTTAATTATTTCATATTGTTTAGATCCTGGTGCCCAAATCATTTGATATTTTTTGTTTTTCTCTTCTTTTACTATTTTTATTATTGCATCATTAATAGCTTTTGCTCCTTGACTTCCTCCAAATACTAATAGTATAGGTTTATTTTTATCTAATCCCAGTTCTTCTATTATTTTTTCTTTTTGTGTATCTGATAAGTTTAATTTTTTTATTTTTGTTGGGGTTCCTGTTACAACAATATTATTCGCATTTTTTATTCTTAATTTAGCATCTTCAAAAGCAACCAAAATTGTATTAGTGTATTTAGCTAACATTTTTACAGCTCTTCCTGGAAATGCATTACTTTCGTGTAATAGAGTTGGTATATTTAGTTTATTTGCCTCTACGATAACTGCACCACAAATATAGCCACCTGTTCCTATTACAATGTCTGGTTTAAATTCTTTGATAATTTTTCTTGCTTCTTTGAAACCTTTTAAAATTTTAAATATTTTAGTTATATTTTTAGATGTTAAACCATATGCATTAATTGTTTTTAGTTTATAACCTGCTCTTGGAACTAAATCATTTTCTAATCCTCTTGTAGTTCCCATAAATATAATTTCAGAAGAAGGATCTTCTTTTTTTATTTTATTTGCAATAGACAAACCAGGGTTTATATGTCCAGCTGTTCCAGCAGCCGCAATAATAGCTCTCATATTTTTATCCCTTTCTTTTAATTAAATTTACTTTGTTTTTGAATATCGTGAAATATTTAGTAAAATTCCCACAGAACATAATAGAATTAATAATGCTGTACCTCCATAACTAAAAAATGGTAATGGCATACCTGTATTAGGCATTGAAGATGTTACAACAGCTATGTTAATAATTGCTTGTAAACCTACCATTGTTGTGATGCCTGCCGCTACTAAGCTGCTAAACATATCTGGTGCTTTCATTGCAATAATAATTCCTCTCCATACAAATACTGCAAACATTATAATAACTATAATACATCCTATAAATCCTAATTCTTCTGCTATAATAGAAAAAATGAAATCATTATGTGCTTCTGGTAAATATAAATATTTTTGAGTACTATTTCCTAAACCTACTCCAAATAATCCTCCTGATCCAATTGCATATAAACTTTGTATAATTTGCCAACCTGTTGCTTGTGGATCTGCAAATGGATTTAAAAATGTAACTAATCTTTGAATTCTGAATGCTCCTTCACCTGTTATATGTGCATATAGAAATAATGCTACTCCTCCTGCTAAAGCTCCTAATGTTCCAATTGATAAAAAATATTTTAATTTGCTACCCGCCATTAGCATTAAGATAGCTACTATCAAAACAATTAAAACTGTAGCACTTAAGTGATTTTGTACTCCTATTAATATAGCAACTATTGGTATTAAATACATTAAAGGATAGAAAAATCCTCCCCACAATTTATCTAATCTTTCTTTATTATTTGTTAGTAATGCTGCATAAAAAATAATTAACCCAATTTTTGCAACTTCAGATGGTTGAAAACTTATAAAGCCTAAATTAATCCAACGTGTTGCTCCTCCAACAGATTTACCTATTACAGCTACAGAGGCTAATAAAATAAAAACTGCTATATATATTATTTTATAGAATTTTTTATATATTTTATAATTTATTTTTGATATAACACCCATACCAATTAGTCCCATTATTGCACTCAATGCCTGTGTTTTTACATATGTATAACTCTTCCCTGTTTCAGATAAAGATGTTGGTGAACTTGCTGACATAACCATTACAATTCCTAAAGAAAGCATTAATAGAACATCAATTAATAAAATAAAATCAATTGGTTTATTCGATAAATTTTTACTTTTTTTATTTTCATTTAAAACAGTCATTTTTACTTGCATTCCTTTCTAGTAGAAAAAATGTGACATGATTAATATGTTCTTATCTTTTGCTTTTTTACATATTGTTATTTATTCATGTAACAAATTTATATTAGATTATATTTAGTCCTATAAAGCATAATACTAATGTAAATATACTAAACATAGATACTACTTTATTTTCATTCCAGCCTGATAATTCAAAATGATGATGTAATGGTGCCATTTTAAATATTCTTTTTCCTGTTTTTTTGTAATATCCTACTTGCATAATAACAGATATAGTTTCTAATATTGGTATTAAAGCAATAATAATTAATATTAATGGCATTTTAAGATATAATGCCATTGCTACTATAACACCACCTAATAATAATGAGCCCGTATCTCCCATAAATACCTTTGCAGGATACATATTAAATATTAAAAATGCTAAATTAATTCCACATACCATACTTCCTAATAAAACTACTTCTTTAACATCCATCATAATTCCTATTACTGTTAAACATGCTATAATAATTGTTGTTACACTTGTAGCTAAACCATCTATTCCGTCTGTTAAATTAACTGCATTAGTAGTTCCTAGCATTACAAAAATAGCAAAAGGTATATATAACCATGATGGTATTGTAATATATGTTTTTATAATAGGAATAAAAATTTCAGTTCCAATTATTTTATATAAGAAAATAACAAAAGTTACAGATATTATTAATAAACCAAGCATTTTATATGATGGTTTTAATCCTTCTGTGTTTTTTAGTACTAATTTTTTAAAATCATCTATAAATCCTACTAATCCAAATCCTAATGAAACTAGCACTAAAGGAATAAAGTTTTTAATTGTATTTAATTCTACTTTTCTATATTGCATGAATAAAATTATTGTTATAATAACTATTCCAATAACAATAATCATTCCTCCCATTGTTGCTGTACCTTGTTTTTTTAGGTGACTTTGAGGGCCATCTTCTCTTTCTATTTGACCAACTTTTAATCTTTTTAAAATTGGTATAATTATAAATGATAATACTAATCCCACAAAAAAAGATAATAATAATACTTTTATTTGGTAACTCATAAATTTTCCTTTCTTCTGATAATGTTTTTGTAATTCTCCTTTTATGCTTTATCCTTCACTATTAAATATTTTAATTATGTGCTAAAAAATCTTTTTATTATTTACTTTTTTTTCTTTTTTTCGGTTCTTTTTCTAATTCTTCTATTATTTCTTTTATAATAATTCTCTCATCAAATGGTTTCTTTTCTTTATTAATTTCTTGATAAGTTTCATGTCCTTTTCCTGCAAGAATAACAATATCTTTTTTGTTTGCCATTTTAATTGCCTTTTTTATTGCTTCTCTTCTATCTATTATACATTCATATTGTGCTTTTGTGTTTTTTATTCCACTCTCTATTTCTCTTATAATTTTTTCTGGTTCTTCTGTTCTAGGATTGTCTGATGTAATAATTGTATAATCTGCCAATTTACCTGCTATTTCTCCCATACTTGGTCTTTTATTTGGGTCTCTATCCCCACCACATCCAAATACACATATTACTCTTCCTATTGTATAAGTTTTAGCTGTTTCTAAAATACTCTTTAAACTATCTGGAGTATGAGCATAGTCTATCATTATTTTTAGTTCTTTTTCATTATTAACAAGTTCACTTCTTCCTGGTACTTTTATATTTTCTAAAGCTTCTTTTATTTGTTCTGGAGTAGAACCAAATAATTTTGCTACACTTATTGCAGCTAATGCATTATATACGCTAAATCTTCCTGGTATAGATACATTTATTCTATCATTTCTATCTTTAATTTTAACTTTAAAATCTACATATGTATTAGTAACTGTAACATCCTTTGCTAATAAATTACAATAATTATCTATTCCATATGTTTGCACTTCATCGGTTTTTATATATTCTAAAACTTTAGATGTATAAATACTATCAGCATTTACAAAAGCATATTTACATTTTTCAAATAATTTCATTTTTGCTTCAAAATACTCTTGCATATCTTTATGTTCATTTTTACTAATATGGTCTTCAGATAAATTAGTGAATATTCCGGCATAAAATTCTATACCTTCTACGCGGTGTAATTTTAAACTTTGTGAAGATACTTCCATAACAACTACTTCTATTCCTAATTCATACATTTTAGCTAATATTTGCTGCAATTTATTACTTTCTGGAGTAGTTCTATCAGAATTTTTAATTAATTTATCTCCAACATAAACAGCTATTGTACCTATTAACCCAACTTTTTTTCCTTGTTTTTCCAATATAGCTTTTAGCATAAAACTTGTTGTAGTTTTTCCTTTTGTTCCTGTTATACCAATTATTTTCATTTTTTTAGATGGATTATCGTAAAAGTTGCATGAACATTTTGCAAGTGCAATTCTAGTATCTGGTGCCATAATAAATGTTACATCTTTATTTAAACTAATTTCTTTATAATTAAATCCTTCTTCAAAAATAATAACACTAGCACCTTTTTGAATTGCTTTATTAATAAAAGAGTGTCCATCAACTTCATAACCTTTAATTGCTACAAATAAACTGTTCTTTTTAACCTCTCTATAATCACATTCAACACTAGAGATATCTAAATCTAGATTTCCTTTGGCTTTTAAGCCTTCAATACCGTATAAGATTTTTCTTAATTCCATAATATATCTTTCCTTTCCATTTAGTAATAATATTATATAATTAAAATTTTTTTTTGTACAGTATTTTTTTACTATTTATTAAAAAGAAACATTTATACTACTTCCTGTATTAATTGTAATTCCGCTACTAGGAATTTGTTCTTTAATAATAATGTTTTCTTTTTCTTTTGTTTCTATATTACCATCATATTTTATTTGTAGATCGTATTCTTTTAATATTTTTTCTGCCTCTGCTAATGTTTTATAAGTAATATCTGGAACAGTTACAGTTTTACTTTCTACCTTTGTTTCTTCATTATCTTGTTGTAATTCTAAATATGGTAGTACTTCACCTAGAATTTTTCCAGCTACAGGTGCTGCCACAGCACCTCCTTGTATAATTATAACAACACTATATTAACACTATTTATTTTTTTGAATAAGATATTAAGAGGTGCTTTAAATGTTTACAAGTATATTTAATACTGCAAAAGCCAATATAAAAGGCGGAAAAAATTATCCTAAAATAGATGGCATAGTTATTTTTAGAGAAACTAAAAATGGCGTAATTGTTACTGCTAAAATTAATAATTTACCACAATCTAAAGATAAATGCCATGGTAGATTTTTTGGCTTTCATATTCATGAAGGGACTTCTTGTACTGGGAATTTAGAAGATGAATTTGCAAATTCAAAATCACATTTAAATTCCACAAATTGTCCTCATCCTTTTCATATAGGAGATTTACCACCATTAATTGAAAATAATGGTTTTGCTTATATGAGTGTTTTGATAAACAAATTTAAAATAAAAGATATTCTAGGAAAAGTAATTATTATTCATGATATGCCAGATGATTTTACTACTCAGCCAAGTGGAAATTCTGGAACTAAAATTGCTTGTGGTAAAATTGAAAAATAATAATTAAGAGTATATAGACTAAACTGTTTACTTTTAATGCTAATTCATTTTTAGGATGTTCTTATTTTTATATTATATTTTAACATTCTCTTATAAATATGTCAGCCTTTTAAATTTTGCTTTAAAATATTTAAGATACAGTCATTAAAACTTTTATTTTTTTAGAATATCCATATCCACACACATATTCCCTATCTTTAATCGATATAAATCTTCTACTTTTGTTGAATTTTCTATCTTTTTATTTTGATTTTCCAATCCGCTTTCTCCTTTTGAAGCATTTTTATTAATCAATTCTATTCTTTTAAAAAAGTTTTATTACAAATTGTACTTCTACTTAATAATGCGGTTAAAAAATCAAAAATGGGTAAATTTTGAAAAAAAACTAGAAATTAGTTTTACACCAAATTCTAGCTACTTTTTATGTTTTTTATATTATAGTTTAGTCTGAAATTTTACCTATGCTACCTTTAATCCAGTATTTTTAATTTCATCTACAAATGGATTTCCAACTTCAAAATCATTTGTTTTTATTGGATGTGGTTCTATTCTTAAATCAATATTTTGTGTTAATATCATTAATTCTACCATTAAATCTATTGTATCACTATTACTATCTAATATTACTGCCACATCTATATCACTATCTTCATTTTCTGTTCCTTTCGCGTAAGAACCGAAAAGATATACTGCGTTTATATTGAATTTTTTTGATATTTCTTCAACATATTTCTTTACAATATTTAAAATATCTGTATTAACTTTTTCTACTGTCATGCTCTATTCCTCCTCATTATCTTTACTTTCTTCTATAATATTTTTAAAATATTCTCTCATAGTTTCTATATTTTTTATTTGCTCTAATGTATATTCTTGTGTACATTTATTATAAAAATTATTTTTGTAATCTTCATATCTAGCATTTATGTTAAATGAATTACAAGTAAATAATATTCTTGTTTACTTTTCATTCAATTTTATTCCACACTTACTAGCTAAATTATTCAAATTATGAATTTTAGGTGCATATGGATTTTCTTTATTTATTTTTGGATATATACCCTTAAGCAACTTTTCTAACATTAAATGTCCTATGAATAATGCCCATGTATATTGTTTTGTTTCATAGTTTTTTATCATTGATAAATAATCTCTATCAGAACTTTCAATCCAAAAATTCATTAAATCTATATTATCCATATTTTAATTTTCCCTTCTTTCAATATATGCTTATCATAGCATCTTTATCAAAATTTTACTACACATTTTAATAATATTTATATTGATGACATTTTTTATTGCCTAACATTTGCCAGCATGGTGTTTTGACACCTGTAATGTTGTTTAGGAGAAAAATTCTTAAAACCTTTTTGCTCTCCGAGAGAATATTTCTTTCCTTAAAGCTTACATTCCCATTCTGTCTAAAGTACGATAAAATTCATCAATTGCCTTTAATTTTGGTTTCACTATTATCTTTATTTTTGC
>CANQZV010000054.1 GCA_947628425.1 uncultured Clostridia bacterium
GTGTGCCTAGAGGGACTCGAACCCCCATCGGTCGCTTAGGAGGCGACTGCTCTATCCTGCTGAGCTATAAGCACATTATATTTATATTTTATATTATGATATTAATTCTGTCAATTGTTTAATAATCAAAACGAGTAGTATAACTACTCGTTTTGATTATTTTTTAAAATATCTTCTTTCATTATTTCTAGTTCTTTGTTTGCTTCTTCCATACTGTTTGCCTTTACTCCTAAATAGAATTTTATTTTAGGTTCTGTTCCAGAAGGTCTTACACAACACCAACTATTGTTTTCAAGTTCATAATATAATACATTTGAATTTGGCAAGTTTGTTTTTGTTTCTTCACCTGTTATTAAATCTTTTATAACTTCTTTTTTGTAATCTCTAAATTTTAATACTGTGTAATTACCTATTTTAGTAAATGGATTTTTTCTCATATTATCTAAAATTTGTTGTATTTTAGAAGCACCATCTATTCCTTCTAGTGTTAACGATATAGCTTCTTCTTTATAGTATCCGTATTTTTCATATATTTTTATCATTTGGTCCCATAATGTTAATCCTTTGCTTTTATAATAAGCAGCTGCTTCACATAAAGACATTACTGCTATAATCCCATCTTTATCTCTTGCATGAGTACCTATTAAGCAACCATAGCTTTCTTCAAAACCAAATTCATAAATATATTTTCCAGTTTGTTCAAATTCTTTTATTTTTTCTCCAATATATTTAAACCCTGTTAAAACTTCGAATAATTTTAATTTATATTCTTGGCTAATTGCTTTTGCTAAATTAGTAGATACTATTGTGGTTACCATTGCTCCATTTTGAGGCAATATTCCTTTTTCTTTTTTTTGTGATAATAAATATTCTGCTATTAACATTCCACTCATATTTCCTGTAAATGGCATATATTCTCCAGTTTTAGAATCTTTTGCATATACTCCAAGCCTATCTGCATCTGGATCTGTAGCAAGAACTATGTCAGCATCTTGTTTATTTGCTAATTCTAATGCTAATTTAAATGCTTTTTTATCTTCTGGATTTGGATAATCTACAGTTGGAAAATTTCCATCTGGTAATTCTTGTTCTGGAACTACTGTTACATTTTCAAATCCTAATTCCTTTAATATTCTCTTTACAGGCAAATTTCCTGTTCCATGTAATGGAGTATAAACTATTTTTAAACTTTTTCCTTCTTTTTTTATTATTTCTAAATTTAAAACTTGCTTTTTAAGTTCTTGTATATATGCATTATCAACTTCTTCATTAATAGTATAATATAATCCTTTTTCTATTGCTTCTTTTTTAGTAATTATTTTTATTTCATCATATTCTTTTACATTATTTACTTCTTCTATAATTTGTTTATCTTTTGGAGATGTTATTTGTGCTCCATCTTCCCAATATACTTTATATCCATTATATTTAGGTGGATTATGACTTGCTGTTATCATAATTCCTGCAATACATTGTAAAAACCTTACGGAAAAAGATAGTTCTGGAACTGGTCTTAAACTATCAAAAATATATGTTTTAATTCCATTTGCATTTAAACATAATGCTGTATATTCACTAAATTCCTTTGACATATTTCTAGAATCATATGCAATTACTACTCCCTTTTTTTCTCCCTTTTCTTTAATTATAAAATTTGCTAACCCCTGTGTTGCTTTCATGACTGTATACTTATTCATTCTATTTGTTCCTGCTCCCATTATTCCTCTAAGTCCAGCCGTACCAAATTCTAAATCTTTATAAAATCTATCCTCAATTTCTTTATTATTTTCTTTAATATTTTCTAATTCTTTTTTGGTTTCATCGTCAAAAATTTTACTATTAATCCATTTATTATATTCATCTAAATATTTCATAATTAATCCAATTCCTTTCAAAATAGGGCTTTATACAAGCCCTTCTTCTTTTCTTTTCATATAATTTATGTATAATTGTGTAGCTGTATTAGGACTATCTTCTCCTTCAGCATTTTTTAATGGAGCAAATTCGTCTTCTCTTTTTACTCTTAAAATAGACATATCTTCTAAGCTTTCAAATGCATCAAATATAAAAGCTTCAAATTTGTATGCATTTGGTTTTTCTGGTTTTATAATATTTCCTTCACTATCCATATATTTTGCCTTTTTAAATGCACTATGATATGGTAATTTATTTTTTGCTATTTCTTCTAATGCTTTTATATTGAATAAATTCGTAAGAATGTGAGATTCCCCATATAATAATTCACCATTTTTATCCTTTGCATTTGCCATTTCATCTGTTATTTCTGTATATTCTATAACATATGGTCTATTATTTTTTTTGCAGAAGACTCCTACTTTTTCATCAGGACTTCTTTTTACTACTGACTTTCCTGTTGCTAAAGTTCCATTTGTAATTGATAAACCTACTGCTATTGGATCAACAAGACCTGCTAGCACATTATCTACACCTGAAATGAATACCCATTCTATTCCTCTTGTTTTCATATCTTCTAGGTATCCACTTTTATCTAAAGCTTCAAAAACTCCACCATGACCATCAGCAGCTAACTTTATAATTCCTGTTTCATCTAGCAATAACTTACCATCAATTCCTATCATTGGAAGTTCACCTTGTTTAAAAAATTTCACATCTTCATATGGTAATCCAAAAAAATCATTTTTTTCGAAAAACTTTTCTGTTGCATTATTGTTTTCTCTACTTGTCATAATATACCATGGTATACTGTTTTTATATTTTTCTCTTGCTTCCTTGATTGTATCTGATAAAGCTTCAAATAAAGATTTATCTACTCCTCCTCCAATTTTAAATGTACCTTTTGGAGCAACATAACCAAGCCTTGTTCCTTGACCGCCGGCCATAGTAACAATAGCATATTTTCCTTCTTCTATTATACTCTTTCCTAAGTTGTAATATTTATTATACTCTTCTTTAGTTAATTTAGATTTATCTATATAATCTATATTTGTTATTTTACAGTCTTTTTCTTCTATCTTTTTATCTCTTTTACTGTATAGATCTTTCATTTGATCAAAATCTATGTTTTTAATTTGATTAATTATTTTTTGTTTTTTCTCTTCATCTAGATAATTATATCTATTTAATAAATGTTCTTGATTATAAAATTTTAATTTTTTTATTGCTTCTTCATATTCTACTTGTTCATTCATACAAATTTTCCTTTCTTTTTTATTCCTTCTTTTGTATGAATATAATACATCAATCAATAAAATATGTCAATATATAAATTAATTTGCCTTTTTCAATTTTTCTTCTTCATATATTTCTTCTAACCCTGTCGTTTTTAGTATGTATTCGTGGCTACTAAGAATATTATCTATTTGATCATTATCTTCAAAATTATAACAATTAATAATATTAATATCTATATTATTATTTTCTATTTTATCTAAATTAATTTTGGTCCATAAATCTACTAATTTATTAATTTTATCTATAAAAATATTTGAACCTGCAACAATTATATGTATTTTGTTAGAACTGTTTAAATTCTTTTCTAAATTTTCTAAGGTCTCTTTTATTTTTTCTATATTACTTTGTGACCAATCTATTTTTTCTATTTTATTTTTTATTTTTGATTCTATTTGAACATGATTAATAATTTTTTCTATATCTTCAGATATGTTTTTTTCTAATATTGTTTTTACAATAGCTCCTTTTTTCATTTCTTTATTAATAAATGGAAAAATCATTGTTGCTAAATGTAAATTACTTGCATATACACTACAAGTTTTCTTTAAAAGTATTTTCTTACTCATGGAAATTCCTCCAAACTCAAATTTTGTTTACTGGTAAATTTTACCATTTTAATAATTGTCTGTCAATAGTATTTCCCTAACAATCGTATGTCTTAATTCGACAATTGAAAATTTTTTATTACTTATTTTTTTTAAAAAAGTATATTTTTTATTTTTTGGTTAATACTTTTTTTAAAGATATATTTTTACAATTTTGTATTAATTTATACGAGGAGGTAATATGAAAAAGTTTGAAAATTTAAGGAGATATTTTATTATTAGTTTATTATTAATAGTATATATACTTTTTTATACTGTATCTTATGCAAATAATATTTCTTCAGATTTAGGAGATAGTGTATTTCGTTTGCATGTAATTGCAAATAGTGATTCTAATGAAGATCAAAATTTAAAATATTTAGTTAGAGATAATTTAATTAATTATATGAATAATTTATGTTCTAATATTTCTTCTAAAGAAGAAGCCATTTCTATTGCTAATAATCATATAAATGATTTTTACTCAATTGCAGAAAAAACAATAAAGAACAATGGATTTAATTATGATGTTAAGATTTCTATCGGTAATTATCTTTTTCCGACAAAAAAATATGGAGATATTAGTTTACCTGCAGGATATTATGATGCTCTAAAGGTAGAAATTGGACAAGCCAAAGGTCAAAATTGGTGGTGTGTAATGTTTCCATCTTTATGTTTTGTTGATGTTTCTAATGGAGTTGTTCCTGATGAGTCTAAAGAAGAATTGCAAAGCAATTTATTAGATGAAGAATATAATTTAATTTCTTCTACCAATTTTGAATATAAACTAAAATTTAAAATTGTAGAATTTTTTGAAAACAGTAAAATATTTACAGCAAAAAAATAGTTGTATTTTATATTACTTTATGTTATATTTTTATAATAGAGTGTTACATACACTCTATTTATGTTATATATGGGGGTAATTATCTTGGAAAAACTAGTCATAAACGGTAAAACACCTTTAAAAGGTAATGTATTAATAAGTGGTGCTAAAAATGCTGCAGTAGCTATACTTCCTGCTACGCTTTTAATTAATGGAGTATGTACTATAGATAACTTACCAAATATAAGTGATGTTAAAATTTGTTGTGATATATTGCAGCAAATCGGTGCTAAAATTACTTGGAATAACGAACATGAAATATCTATTGATACAAGAAATATTAATAGTTTCAATACACCTTTAGAAAAAACAAGTAAATTTAGAGCTTCATATTATTTAATTGGTGCTCTTCTTGGTAGATTTCATCACGCAGAAGTTGGTATGCCAGGAGGATGTAAGTTAGGTGCTAGACCTATAGATCAACATATAAAAGCTTTTGAAGCATTAGGTTCTAAGGTAGAAGTTACACAAGGAAAAATTATCGCTTCTGCTGAAAAACTTGTTGGAAATTCTATTTATTTAGACGTAGTATCTGTTGGTGCAACTATTAATGCTATGTTAGTTTCTGTTCTTGCAGAAGGTACAACCATTATTGATAATGTTGCTAAAGAGCCTCATATTGTTGATGTTGCAAACTTTTTAAATACAATGGGAGCAGATATTCGTGGAGCTGGAACAGATGTTATTAAGGTTAATGGTGTTAAAGAATTACATGGTAATGCTACATATTCTGTTGTTCCAGATCAAATAGAAGCTGGAACATTTATGCTAGCAGCTGTAGCTAGTAGAGGAGATGTTACAATTAACAATTGTATTACTAAACACTTAGAGCCATTAACTGCAAAAATAATAGAAATGGGAGCTTACGTAGACGACATAGATGGAGATAATATAAGAGTATGGTGTGATAAAAAACCTAAAAAAGTTAATATAAAAACTTTACCTTACCCTGGTTTTCCTACAGATTTGCAGCCTCAAATTGGTGTTGTACTATCTACTGCAGAAGGAACTAGTATTATTAATGAAAGTATTTGGGAATCAAGATTTCAATATACTGAAGAATTAAATAAAATGGGTGCTAAAATATCTGCACATGGTAAAACTGCTGTATTTGATGGTGTTGATTCTTTAAATGGTGCCCCTGTTTATGCAACAGATTTAAGAGCAGGCGCAGCTCTTATTATAGCAGGTATAAGTGCAGATGGTAGAACAGAAATTTATAACTTAGAACATATTGACAGAGGATATGAAAACATAGAAGAAAAATTTAGAAAATTAGGTGCAAATATAGAAAGAGTTGTAGAATAAATGTTAAAATTTTGTAGTTTATATAGTGGTAGTTCAGGTAATAGTTTTTTTGTACAAAGTAATTCATCAAAAATACTTATAGATGCTGGTGTTAGTTGTAAAAAAATTGTAGATGCTCTAGCATCTATTAATATTGCTGTTGAAGATATAGATGGTATTTTTTTAACACATGAACATACAGACCATACGCAAAGTATTGGTACTCTTTCTAAAAAATATAATATACCTGTTTATGCAAATATAAAAACATGGCAAGCAATTCCTAATCAAATTAAGAAAATTAATAAAGAAAATGTTAACTTTTTTCAAAATAATAAAAAGTTTTTATTTAAAGATTTAAATATTCTTCCTTTTGATATACCACATGATGCAGCAAATCCTTGCGGATTTAATATTTTTAATAATAATACAAAAATAAGTATTGCTACAGATATTGGACATATGGACTCAAGTATTTTAAATCACTTAAAAGATTCTAAATTTTTATTATTAGAATCTAACTATGAACCTGATGTTTTAAAATATAGTAGATATCCATATAAATTAAAAGAAAGAATTGCAAGCCCATTTGGTCATCTTTCTAATATTGAAGCTGGTAAAACTATTAATTATCTTTCAAATTACGGTTTAAAAAATGCAATGATTGCACATTTAAGTAATGAAAATAATTTTCCTGAACTTGCTTATAGGAGCGTTTTAGAACAAATTGAAAAAAATAAAAAATTACATATAGAAGTTGCTAGTAGAATTGAACCTAGTAAATTTTTTGAAGTAGGATAATAAAATTAGAAAGGGTAAATATAATATGTTAAATATAACTATTATTTGCATTGGTAAACTAAAAGAAACATATTTAAAAGATGCGGTTGCAGAATACTCTAAAAGATTGCAAAAATATTGTTCATTAAATATTATTGAATTTTCTGATGAAAAATTACCAAATAAATTAAATGATAATATTATAAATGAAATTAAAAATAAAGAATGTAACAAAATTTTACAGGGTTTAAAAAAAGACTCTTACACTATATGTTTAGATTTAAAAGGAAAACAATTATCATCAGAAGAATTTTCTAAGAAAATAGAAAATATAACTTTAAATGAAAATAGTCATATTACTTTCATTATTGGAGGAACTTTAGGATTAAATGAAAATATTATTCATATATCAGATGAAAGTTTATGTTTTTCAAAAATGACTTTTCCTCATCAATTAATAAGAATATTTTTATTAGAACAATTATTTAGAGCATTTAAAATTTCTAAAGGAGAAACTTATCACTGGTAAGTTCCTCTTTTTTTATGTCCTAAATCACAACTTCCAATCCACAATTTATACTTGTATCTGAAAAATATAATGTTTTTATTTTTCTTAATTAAATATTTAGTTTAATAAAACAAATATGAATATACTCTTATTTTTATCTATTTTAAAATGATAACTTGTAATTTGTAGAGATAATTTTATGTTTTTTCAGACTATTTTTGAGCACATTTTTTCAAAATTAAGCCCTCCAAGCTAATAGGTATTCCCCCGCCTCAAAGGGCTGTTGGGCATAATTTTTCAAAAAAGTCTCAAAACAGTCTGAAATTCCTTTCGTTTTCTACAATAAAATTTTAGAAAAGAGAACCGTCCCTATTTCCAATCTGTGTTTTTTATTATACCCTGTATCTTTTCCATATGGTAAACAATATCAATATCTTACGCAAATTTTAATATACTTAATCTTTATTATTTATTAATAAAA
>CANQZV010000055.1 GCA_947628425.1 uncultured Clostridia bacterium
CCTGCAGATATTCGTGATGCAATGGAAAAACAAATGAATGCAGAAAGAAATAAAAGAGCTTTAATTTTACAAGCTGAAGGTGAAAGACAATCTGCTATTACAATTGCTGAAGGTCAAAAAGAAGCAGCTATATTAGAAGCTGAAGCTGATAAAGAATCAAGAATTAGAAGAGCAACTGGTGAGGCTGATGCAATTAAGAAAGTAGCAGAAGCTAAGGCTAAAGAAATTGAATTAGTATATGGAGCCTTAAAGTCTGCAAAACCTGATGAGACAATTGTTCAATTAAAATCTTTAGAAGCATTAAAAGAGGTTGCAGATGGTGAAGCAAATAAAGTATTTATTCCTTTTGAAGCAACATCTGCTCTTGGAAGTTTAGGAGCTATTAAAGAAGTAATGAAAGATAAAGATAAAGATAAAGATAAAGATAAAAACAAAAAATAAAGCGGAACATCCGCTTTATTTTTTATCTTATATGAAATTTTTCAAAATTATTATCAAATTTGTTCTTTATGAGTTAATTCCAAGTATACCACCAATTAGTCCTGCAACTATTCCTAATATAATCATAAAAATTGTATATATATTTACACTAAAACCAGTGTTTACTATACTTGATATTAAATATAGTATTGCTACATATATTCCTCCAATTATTCCACCATTTATCATTCCATTTTTACTTATTTTTCTTGTACTAATTGTACTTCCTATTAATATACTAATAAATGTAATTGCTATAATTACAATTGGTATTGTTGTTTCTGGAACATTTGTATAAGTTAAAATAATTGAAAATATTAATATTCCTATTAAAGTTATTGCAAATGAAATCATTAATCCTTTTAATAATTTCATATAAACATTATCTTGAACATTTTCCAATTTTATTCCTCCTTTGTTTATTTATATTCTAATATCTATCATTTTAGAACATTGTATAAATTGTAATTTGTATTTTATTTAATTTTATTGTATAATTAAAACATGGTTAAATTGATAGTTAATAAAAAATATAATAATAAAAAACTTATAAATATTCTATTAGAAAATTTTAATGGGCTATCTTCTTCTATTATATATAAAACTCTACGCCAAAAAGATATTAAATTAAACGGCAATAGAATAAAAGATAATGTAACTGTATATTTAGGAGATGTTATTGAAGTATTTATTGATGATAAATATTTATATAAACAAATAAATTTAGATATTGTTTATGAAGATAGCAATATTGTAGTTATAAATAAGCCTAAAGGCATAGAGGTAATTAATAATAATAGTCAATGCCTTACTTCTTTATTACAAAGTAATTATAATAATTTGGAAGAAAATTTTCCATATCCATGCCATAGATTAGATAGAAATACTTCTGGATTAGTTATATTTGCTAAAAATAAAATATCTTTAGATATTTTAAATAGTAAATTTAACTCTGGTGAAATTAATAAGTTTTATAAATGTACTGTTTTAGGAATTTTAGATAAAAAACAAGATATTTTAAAAGATTATTTATTCAAAGATACAAAAAAATCTATGGTGTATATTAGTAAAACTAAAAAAGCTGGCTATAAAGAAATTATTACTTCTTATAGTGTAATTAGTGAAGATAAGAAAAATAATTTATCTACTTTAGAAGTAAAACTACATACAGGTAGAACTCACCAAATAAGAGCCCATTTAGCTTTTATTGGCCACCCTATTCTTGGTGATGGAAAATATGGTAGTAATATTATAAATAAAAAATTTAATAAAAAAACTCAAGAATTATGTGCCTATAAATTAGAATTTAATTTTACAACAGATGGCAATATATTAAATTATTTAAATGGGAAAAAAATTATAAATGAATAAATTGTATAATTTCCTTATATTCTTGCTCATTTAAATTTGTAATTTATAATAATCAAATTTAAAATACAATGATTATTATAAGATTTTTGTTTAATAAAAATTTCATATTAAATAATAAAATGCAAAATATTTAAAATTTTGCATTTTTCTCTTGTTTTTATTTATTTTTTGATATATCATGTATATAATATTTATATTTTACTAAGGAGGATTTGGAGTAAATGCCTAAAGCTACAAAAGATATAAAAAAAGATAATTTAAAAAATGAAAAAGAATCCATATCAAAAGTAAGTAAAAAATTATCTTCTAAAAAGAAAAGTACTACTCAAATAAAAGATTCAAAACAAACTACAAAATCAAAAAATACATCTAAAATAGTCAAAAATGCTAGTGCTACAAAATCTAGTAAAACTACTACTTCTACTAAAAAAGCAAAAGCTTCTACTTCTAAAAAAGAAGTTGCATCTAAAGTTAAAAAATTAGAAAATAATATAGTAGCTGAATATTATGATTTACCATATAGATACAATGAAACAATAGTAAAAATTTTATATCAAACTCCTAATGTACTTTTTGTTTATTGGGATATTTCTGATTATGATAGAAATAAATTTATTAATAATTACGGTGAAAACTTTTTTAATGATACCAAACCAATTTTAAAAATTTTTAACTTAACTAAAAATTATAATTTTGAAATTGATATTAATGATTTTGCAAATAGTTGGTACATTCATGTTAATGACGCAAATTGTAATTATAAAGTTGAACTTGCTCGTAAACCAATTCAATTTAAATCTAATATTGATACTAATTATATATATGTATCATCTTCTAATAATATAGAATTCCCTAATGATCACATTTTATTAGAAGAATTACCTGAAAATATAAATTTTAAAAATGTAAAAACAAATCAAATTACAACAAAAAATATAAGTACATTACGTTTTGTTGGTATTAAAAGAGTAAATAGCATATATAATTTTTATAAAAAATTATATAAAGATGAAATATTAGAAGAAATAAATAATAAAAAATTAATTAATCCATCATCTTCATCTTGGACTAGTGTATAAAAAAATTGATTATATTCTATAAATTATAACTTAGTTATACCACAAATTTATTTAATGAATTTTATTTTTAAGGAGTAACCAATGAAACAAATAAACGGATATGTTAGTTTTGTGCTTCATGCTCATTTACCATTTGTTCACCATCCAGAGAGTGAAGATTATTTAGAAGAACAATGGCTTTTTGAGGCAATATCTGAAACATATATACCATTATTATTAAATTTTAAAAAGTTAGAGGAAGAAAAAGTAGATTTTAGAATAACAATGTCTATAACCCCTCCTCTTCTTTCTATGCTTGATAATAAGCTATTACAAAATAGATATATTAAATATTTAGAAACACATATTGAACTATGTAAAAAAGAATTAGTTCGTACAAAATATGATAAAAGACTAAATGAATTATCTAAATATTATTATGATAGATATTCTAATGATTTATATATTTTTAAAGATGTTTATAATTGTAACTTAATTAATGCATTTAAACATTTTCAAGATATTGGTGTATTAGAAATTATAACATGTGGTGCTACACATGGTTTTTTTCCGATTCTTTTTATTAATGAAAAAACTATTAGAGCTCAAATTGCTGTTGGCGTTCAAACTTATGAAAAATATTTTGGAAAAAAACCTCGTGGAATTTGGCTTCCCGAATGTGGTTATGTTCCAGAAGCAGATAAATATTTAAAAGAGTTTGGTATTGAATATGTTATTACAGAAACTCACGGTATTTTATATGCAAATCCTACTCCTATTTATGGTACTGCAGCGCCAATTGTATCTCCTGGTGGAGTTGTTGCATTTGGTAGAGATTTAGAATCATCTCGTCAAGTTTGGAGTTCTATTAATGGCTATCCTGGTGACTATAATTACAGAGAATTTTATCGTGATATAGGCTATGATGTAGATTATGATTATATAAAACCATATATTGCTTCAAATGGTGCCAGAGTACCTACTGGAATAAAATATTATAGAATAACTGGTAAAGATTGTATAAAAGATTATTATAACCCTAGATGGGCTTTAGATTCTGTTGAAAAACAGTCTGGTCACTTTTTTGATTGTAGGCAAAAACAAATTAATGAAATATCTCCACACATGGATAAACCACCAATTATTTTGTGTCCATATGACGCAGAGCTTTATGGACATTGGTGGTATGAAGGTCCTTTATGGTTATATACACTTTTCAAGAAAATATTTTATGATGAATGCAATTTTTCATTAATTACACCAAGTGAATATATAGATTTATATCCAGAAATGCAAATATCTACTCCATGTCGTTCTAGTTGGGGTGCTAATGGTTATAATGGTGTTTGGCTTAATGAAACAAATGATTATATACACAGGCATTTGCATAAAGCTGGAGATAGAATGGTTGAACTTGCTCATTTATTTCCAAATGAAATGGATGAATTAAAAAAGCTTGCATTAAATCAATGTGCTAGAGAATTACTCTTAGCGCAAAGCAGTGATTGGTTATTTATTATTACAAATGGAACTATGGTAGATTACGCCAAAAAAAGAATTAAAGAACATATTGGAAGATTTACAAAGCTATATAATGAATTAAAAAATAATAAAATAAATGAAAAATTTTTAAAACAAATTTTAGAGCAAGATTCAATATTTCCAGAAATAAATTATATGATTTATTATTAACATCTAGTAAACAAGCTACATATAAAAGTCTCTTTGAATAAAATAATGTATATCTCAAAAGTTTTTAGTAGATAATATTATAAATAAAGGAGGCTTTTTTCTTTTATGAAATCTTTATGCATTAAGACAAATAACAAATTAATTATTAATTATCTACTAGAAGAATTTGAAAATACAGATTTTAATGAAACTTATATTACTATAAAAGAATTTAAACACTTTACTAACATCATTTTACATTGTAAAAATGATGTTACAACTTTGTTTGTTCATTATATTTCTAATATTCTTACTAAAACAATTATATATTTTTATGAAAAAAACTTAATTCATTATTTTATTCATTTAAATTATTTTTATTTTGATACATTTGAAAAAAATAAAATAATTCAAAATACACTTGAACTATTGAATGAATACCAAAATGTAAATACAAAATATGATTTTATAAATAATAAATTATTTGACCATATATCTAACCACCACTCCTTATACTTGAATGGATTTATAGATTTTAGATTATATGAATATTTAAGTTTTATAAATGAAAATATAGATTTGGCTGTTAACAAATTTCTTGTAGATAAAGAGTATTTAGAATTTGTAGATATTCTTAGATTATATATTAAATCAGAATCTATAAACTCTAATATAGATCATTTGCATTTAATATATAAAGATAAAAATTCTATTATTATTGATGATAATAAAGAAATAATTTCTAGCAATGATAATATTTATAAAGCAAAATATGTGTCAGATATATCTTTTTCTTCAAACGATTTAGCACTAAATACACTGCTTAATTTATTACCAAAAAGAATTACTGTTCATTTAATTAATAACTTTTCAGATGAATTTATTAAAACTTTAGAATTAATATTTCAAGATAGAATTAAAATTTGTGAAGACTGTGATATTTGTAAAATGTATCGTTATAAAAAAATAGAACCTTAAAAACATATTTTACAACAAACTAACTCTATTAATAAAAAATGTGGTTAAAAACTGTAAAGCAATTGATTTATTAACATATATATAATATTTTCATTACTAGCATATTTACACTTTAATTTACTTATGCTAATATTATAATAAATTATAACAATTAATAGGAGAATAAAATGTCTAGTTTCGGGTTAAAAATAATTGCACTAATATCTATGCTTTTTGACCACTGTGGTTATATTTTTTTTAATAAAATTACTTTTATGAATATAATAGGAAAAATTGCTTTTCCTATATTTGCCTTCCAAATATCTGAAGGATATTTGAGGACTAAAAACTTAAAAAATTATTTTTTAAGACTATTTCTTTTTGCAATTGCTTCTCAAATACCGTTTATGTTATTTTTAAACTGCTTAGGAACAACAACAATATATCTTAATATATTTTTCACTTTATTCTTGGGATTATTATCAATTACTTTATATAACAAAATACAAAATAAACCTTTTAGTTTAGTTTTAGTATTACTCATAATATTACTTGCTAAAATAACTCATTGTGATTATGGTTGGTACGGTGTAGCTATTATATTTTTATTTTATTTATTTAAAAACAATCCACTTTTAATGAATATTACTTTTATTATTTTAACTATAATAAAATATATTCCATTTACAAAAATTAATATTTATTTAGCAATTTCAACATGTTTATCACTTATAATAATAAATTCGTATAATGGAAAAAAAGGAAGAAATATGCACTACTTTTTGTACTTTTTCTATCCTTTTCATTTAATAATTTTGTCTTTAATATATTTAATAAAATAAAATATTTAAGATTAATACTGTTTTGATGTTAGTTCTATAATTAAATTAATATTATCATCTTCTGCTGCTTTATTTTTTCTAATTTTTCCACATTTTTTACATTTATAAACAATAACATATCCCTTTTTAGAATTTACTTCTACACTAATTGGTTCTAGTTCACCATGACATGTTTCTTGCCTATCTCCTGGATTAATATCCAAATGTTTAGAATATAAACATTTAGGACAATGGTCTCTTGAAGTATAACCTAATTTTTTTACTTTATTCCCACAGTTGCTACAAATAAATTCTTCATCTAACTTAGTAAATTTTTTCATACTAAACTCAACTTTCTTATTATACTAAAACAATTATGAATTTTATTATAGCATTTTTTAATTTTTATTACAAGAAGTTTGAATTGGAACCTTAAATACTGTTCATTATTCATTTAATAAATAAGTCTATATTTCTAAAATTGTTAATTTCAATTTTTTTAGGTTAGCACCGCACGGAACCCATGGTAGTGGTGCAGAGAGCCAGACGAATCATTGAATGCAAACGCACCGGCACCGCCGCTATCCCAAGAAGCACCACCGCGTAAGAAGAACGGAGCACCCCCGGTAGGAAAGACAGAATAATCGTGGAACCAGCTTGTACAATAGTTATAATAATCTCCTGCTGTTGTTACTTCTTGTTCTTCATCAAAAA
>CANQZV010000056.1 GCA_947628425.1 uncultured Clostridia bacterium
TGGGCTGGCTAGATTCGAACTAGCGCATGCATGAGTCAAAGTCATGTGCCTTACCGCTTGGCTACAGCCCAATATAAAATTATTTATAATGGGGTGGAAGATGGGACTCGAACCCACGATCTCCAGTGCCACAAACTGGCGCGTTAACCAACTACGCCACATCCACCGTTTTGCACTGCTTTAGGAAAGCAGTGCAATTAATATTTTAACCATTTATTTAAATTTTGTCAAGTATTTTTTATAATTTTATTCTTCTCTTGCTAATACAATTGTTCTTGCTTTACTATCATCTGTACAAGTAGATAAAGATATTTCTTTTTTATTATTTGTATTTCTAGTCATGTAACTTGCATCATCACCTGATGTTCTATAAATTTTGTATACAACATATTTTACTTTGTTTCCTGTTAAATCTGTTATATAAATTGCATTTCCAGAACTTAAATTTTTTACATTTGAAAACATAGTTCCATTTCTATAATTATGCCCAATAATAACATTATTTCCAACTTTATTTAAACCTGGACCATATAACCATACTACTGATGTTTCTAATGATTTTTTTGTTACATCTTCTAATATTGGATATTTCAAATTAATTTTTGGTATTTGTATTGTTCCTATTACATCAAATCCTTTATATTTTGTTTGTATTGCTGATGATGAAGAACTATCTGAATCGTCATCTAATCCAGTAATTTCATCTTTCACATTATTAGAATTTACATTGTTTGGGTCATTAATCAAATTTTCAAATTGGGCAACTGCTTGTTCTGCACCCTTTTCAATATAGTATTTTTTATATATATTATATCCAATTAATCCAATAATAATTACAATACAAATAATTGCAATAATTAATATAACTGTTAATAAATTTCCATATTTACTATTATTAAACATATTATTTCCTCCTATGCAAAATATAATACTTATATATATTATATCACATTTTGCAATTCTTTTGTATAGTTTATGTAAATTTTACACTTTTATTTCTAATTTCCTTCCACCTAACAAATGAAAATGTAAATGTTTAACTTCTTGTCCACCATCTTTACCACAATTATTTACTATTCTATAACCATTTTTTAATCCATTCTCTTTTGCTAAGTTTTTAAGTACAGTAAATATTTTTCCTACTAATTTTTCATCATTTTCTTCTAAATCATCTGTAGATGATATATGTTTTTTTGGTATTACTAGTATATGAACTGGTGCTAGTGGATTAATGTCTTTAAATGCAAGAATTTCATCATCTTCATATACTTTGTTGCTTGGTATTTCACCTTTAATTATTTTACAGAAGGTACAATCTTCCATTTTTATTTCCTCTTTTCTTTTATATTTTTTCAAATTAATATTAACAATCTATTTTATCAAAACAGCCTTTATTCTTCTTACTCCAGCAGATGAAGCTTCTTCTTTTTTTATCTTAAAAGTACCTAATTCTTTTGTGTTTTTAACATGAGGTCCACCACATAATTCTTTTGAAATATCTCCTATTGTATATACTGTTACTATATCTGGATATTTTTCTATAAACATACACTCTGCTCCTGATACAATTGCTTCTTCTTTTGACATTTCAGTGCATTTTACATCTAACCCCTCTTGTATCCATTTATTTACTAATTCTTCTGTTTTTGCTTTTTCTTCTTCAGTCATTTTATGGTCACAAGAAAAATCAAATCTCATTCTTTCAGCTGTAATATTAGATCCTCTTTGATGTACATCTTTATTAATTACAATTTTTAATGCTGCATTTAAAAGATGTGTTGCTGTATGATATGCAATTGTTTCTTCACTTTGGTCTGCTAAACCACCTTTAAATTTTTGCGAAGCTCCCGCTCTAGATTTTTCTTGATGTTCTTTAAATAGTTTGTTAAATTCTTCCATATTTATTGTTAAGCCGTTCTCTTTTGCAAGTTCAGATGTAACTTCTGGTGGAAAACCAAATGTATCATATAACCTAAATACTGTTTTACCTTCTAAAATATCTTTATTTTCACTTCTTAATTTAGCCGCTTCTTTATTAAACTCTTTTTCACCATTTGTAAGAGTTTTAATAAACTTATTTTTTTCTTCTACAATAACATTTTTTATAACTTCTTTGTTTTTATCAAGTTCTGGATACAATTCCTTTAATGTATCAATATATAAATTAATGATATTTGCTAATTCATCTAAATTTATTTGTAGATTGTTCATATGTCTTGTCATTCTTCTAATTAATCTTCTTAAAACATATCCTCTATCTACATTACTTGGTCTTCCACCATCTGATATAATCATCATACTTGTACGCAAATGTTCTGTTACAATTCGCCTACTATGAATATTATCAACTTTTTGTAATTCCTGAAGCTTATCCATAACCGGTTTAAAAATTTCTATATCAAAAGGTGTTTCTTTTCCTTGTAATAACATTGCCATTCTTTCTAAGCCAAGCCCCGTATCTACATTTTTTTGCTTTAATTTTGAATAGCTTCCATCTGCATTTTTATAGTACTGCATAAAAACATTATTCCAAATTTCAACAAATTTACCACAATCACATGATGGATTACAATTTTCACTACAAGCTGGTTTTCCAGTATCATAAAACATTTCTGTATCCGGTCCACATGGTCCTTCTTCACCTGCAATCCACCAGTTATTATCTTTTCCAAAATAATAAATATGATTTTCTGGAATTCCTACTTTTTTCCATACATTTGCTGTTTCTTCATCTTTTGGGCAATCTTTATCCCCAGCAAAACATGTTACATGTAACTTTTCTATTGGGATATTTAATTCTTTTGTTAAAAAATCAAAACTCATTTTTACAGATTCTTCTTTAAAATAATCGCCTAAAGACCAGTTACCTAGCATTTCAAAATAAGTTAAATGCCTATTATCTCCTACTTCATCTATATCGTTTGTTCTAACACATTTTTGAAAATCAACAAGTCTTGTTCCTTTTGGATGTTTTTGGCCTAATAAATATGGAACCAATGGCTGCATTCCAGCTGTATTAAATAAAACAGATGGATCATTTTCTGGAATTAATGGAGCACTTGGAATAACACTATGTCCGTTTCTTTCAAAAAAGTTTAAATATTTATTTCTTATTTCAATAGCTTTCATCTAAATCTCCTTTATTTTAGTAAATACATATAGATTATATTACAATTTTATATAAAAATCAATTTTAATTATTTTTTATTCCATCCATCTTTATTAATTTGTCTTTGTCTTGCAATTGCAAGTGAATCGTCTGGCACATCATTTGTTATTGTTGAACCAGCTGCAATAAATGAATTTTTTCCTAAAGTTACTGGTGCTACTAAATTAGTATTAGAACCAATAAATGAATGCTCCCCTATAATTGTTTTACTCTTATTAAATCCATCATAATTACATGTAATTGTACCACAACCAATATTAGTTTTAGCACCTATTTCACAATCTCCCATATATGATAAATGAGGAACTTTTGCACCCTCACCAATAATGGCTTTTTTAATTTCAACAAAACTACCTATTTTAACTTTATTACTTAATCTACATCCTTCTCTAATATATGCGTTTGGTCCTATTTCACAATCTTCACCAATTACAACATCATTTTTAATGGTAGTATTTGGATGTATAACAGTATCTACTCCTATTTGTACATCATCATATATATATGTATTATCTATATCTTCTATTGTAACTCCATTTTCCATATGGTATTGATTAATTCTCATTTTTAAAATTTTAGTTAATAGTTCTAATTGCATTCTATCATTAACACCAAGTATTTCTGTATTATCTTCTACAATAACAGCTCCTGTTTTTAAACCTTCATCATTCATAATTTTAATAACATCTGTTAAGTATAATTCTCCCTGTGAATTATTTGGTTTTAATTTTTTTAGTGCTTTTAATAATTCTTGTATATCAAAGCAATAAATACCACTATTTATTTCCTTTATTTTCTTTTGCTCTTCTGTTGCATCCTTTTCTTCAATTATTTCTTTTATATTTCCACCAATATCACGAATAATTCTTCCATAGCCATTTGGATTATTGTAAATAGCTGTTAATAAAGTAGCATATTCTTTATTATCTATACTTTTTTTAATTAATTTTTTGATTGTTTCTGGCCTTATAATTGGTACATCTCCATTTAAAATAACAATTTTTCCATTTTTATTTTTTAAGAATTTTTCAGCTTGTAAAACTGCATGACCAGTTCCTAGCATTTCATCTTGATATGCATATTTTACAGTATCTCCTAAAACTAATTGAACTTGTTCTCTTTTATGCCCAACAACAGCAATTACTTCTTCTATATTAGATTTTTTAGCTGTTTCTACAACTCTTTTAACTAATTCTTTTCCATATATTTTGTGTACTAGTTTAGATTTATTAGATTTCATTCTTGTGCCTTTTCCTGCAGCTAGTACAACTGCCATAATATCTTGTTCCATTAAATTCACCTTCCTTAATAAACAAAAATATCATAACATAAATAATTCTTTATTGCAAGAATATTATAAATTGTAATTTTTCTATTCATATTATATTGTTTTTTTATTTTTTTGTGAATTTTTGTAATATTCACAAAACAAACTAATATAAATTAATAAAGTTGATTGTACAAACATTTTTAAGGAGGTTAATTTAAATGGAGAATTTAAATTTATATCAAGATATAGCAACTCGTACAGATGGTGATGTTTATATTGGTGTTGTTGGTCCAGTAAGAACAGGTAAATCTACATTTATAAAAAAATTTATGGATTTATTGGTAATACCAAATATTTCAAACGATTACAAAAAACAGCGAGCTCAAGATGAATTACCACAAAGTGCCGCTGGAAGAACAATTATGACTACAGAACCAAAATTTATTCCTAACGAGGCTATTGAAATTACTATTGGAGAGAATTTAAAATTTAAGACTAGATTAGTAGATTGTGTTGGATATTTGGTTAATAATGCAATTGGTTATTTAGAGGATGATGTTCCTAGAATGGTTAAAACACCATGGTCTGAGGAGGATATTCCATTTGAACTTGCTGCAGAAATTGGAACAAAAAAAGTTATTCAAGAACATTCTACAATTGGCTTACTTGTTACAA
Source organism: uncultured Clostridia bacterium (assembly GCA_947628425.1). Classification (GTDB taxonomy): domain Bacteria; phylum Bacillota; class Clostridia; order TANB77; family CAG-508; genus HGM13634. Next base: position 5,115 of record CANQZV010000056.1, read on the forward strand.
CAGATGGAAGTATCACAGATATTCCAAGACAAGATTATATAGAAGCAGAAGAAAGAGTTGTTAATGAATTAAAAGAACTAAATAAACCATTTGTTATTATTTTAAATTCTAATGCTCCTTATTCTGAATACACAAGAAATTTGGCCATGGATTTAGAGGAAAAATATAATGCGCCAGTTATTCCATCTGATTGTACTAATTTAAATATAGAAGATATTAATCATATTTTTGGAAGAATTCTTTATGAATTTCCTATTGAACAAGTTAATATTAATTATCCTAGATGGGTTGATTCTTTAGATAGTAGTCACTGGTTAAAAACATCACTATTTGATGATATAAAAAATGCTTTTAATAATGCAACATTTTTAAAAGATATTGACCATTCTATAGATTGTATTCAAAATACAGATGTTATTAGTAAATCTTCTATTAATAATATAAATTTGGGAACAGGCGAAATTAATGTAAATATTGAATTAAAAGATGATTTATTTTATAAAGTATTATCTGAGGTTTCTAATATAGAAATAAATAACGAAGGTGACTTGTTTAGCATTATATCTAATTTAGCACATACTAAAAAAGAATATGATAAAATATCTAGCGCATTGAATGACGTAAAATTAAAAGGTTATGGTATTGTTACACCAACCATGGAAGAGCTAATATTAGAAGAACCAGAAATGGTAAAACAGGGTTCAAAATTTGGTGTAAAATTAAAAGCAAAAGCACCATCAATACATATGATAAGAGCAGACATAGAAACAGAAGTATCTCCAATAGTTGGAAGTGAAAAACAATCTGAAGAATTGGTAAATTATTTACTATCAGAATTTGAAAATGATCCAATAAAAATTTGGGAATCAAATATATTTGGAAAAAATTTACATGAATTAGTAAATGAAGGATTACAAAATAAACTATATAAAATGCCAGAAGATGCAAGAATAAAATTGCAAGAAACACTAGAGCGTATAATTAATGAAGGAAGCGGAGGATTAATTTGTATAATATTATAGGAACAAATTTTAGTTACTAATAATATAAAAATTAGATAAAAAAAATTGCTTCTATGTAACAATAAAATCACATGGAAGCAATTTTTTATTTAGTTCCGATAAAAGGAAAACTAAGTGCAAAGTCACATTTAAAGTGTTACAAAACCAAAACCGTACGAAACGAATAGTAGATGCTTTTACCGCCATCATTGCTGCCGAAAAAGAACATACCCGCACGAAAATCGTTCATGTAAGCGCCACCACGTACGAAAAACGGAACATCGGTGAACGGAAAGGTTGAGGCGTCTTGGTTCCAGCTATTTGCTCCAGAACCTTTAGAAGAACCACTAGAAGAAGTTTCTAAAATTGCATCTCCATATCTTGTTTCTTTACTTTCTTTATATTTATTATAATTACTTTCTCTTCCATCATTATCTCCATCATATGGGTAAACTGTTGCATATTTTGTACTTTCAGTTAATGTTGCAAATGAACTTCCATAATCTGACAAAGAATGATCGTCGTTTGGGATGTAGCTTGCTACATCTTCCCATGCTCCTCCAGATAAGTCGTATATTCCATACACATTTCCTGTACTACTTTGGTCTGTGTTTGTTTTATATGCTTCTTCTGTACCTCCTCCTGTATAAAAATCCTTACTTTCATTTACTGCTATTTCGTGTCCATTTCTTCCATATTGGCTATGCGTTAAATATGCTATTGCTCCCCATTCACTATTTTTCATTAGATGGCTTTCTTTATCTGTTGCATAACTTAAACAAATACTATATATATTTCCTATAGTTATATCTCTCCAACTTTGTACCCCTGGTTTACTTACTAGCTTTTTATCACTTGTTAAAGCAGATATATCACCTGGCTCAGGAATATTTTTTCCAGATGCATCCTCTCCACTCATTTCATATTTTGCTACCCATATTCCTGCTAAATC
>CANQZV010000057.1 GCA_947628425.1 uncultured Clostridia bacterium
ATTTAGCCCTAAAAAACTAAATTTTTAGGGCTAATGTTTAAAAAATTTTGGGACATTTTCAAAAATCATTGACACATAAAACACAAATCGTGTAATAAATGATTGTTTTTTATAAAAAGTTCTTGACAAAACACATAATGTGTTATATATATAAAATATGAAATATATAGGAGGTAAATAAATGAAAGAACTTGAATTGTTTAGAAAGTCTTTAAATCTTACAAGACAAGAATTTGCAGACGCAATAAAAATTTCTAAATCATTATATGAAAAAGTAGAAACAGGACAAAGAAAACCAAGTAGAAATTTTGTAGAAAAACTAAAAAATAAATTTCCTCAATTTGATACAAATATTTTTTATATTTCAAAATAGCACATAATGTGTGATAGATGATTAAATTAAGAATTAGGAGGATGACTTATGAAAAACAAAAGAGGAATAACTTTAATAGCTTTAATTATAACAATAATAATTTTATTAATATTAGCTCGGAGTACCAATTTTAATGGTAGTAGGAGAAAATGGAATATTAAATAGAGTGACTGATGCAAGTAAGAAAACAAATGAAGAAAAAGACAAAGAACAAAGACAATTGGCAATGGCAGAAGCAGCAATGAATTTTGAAAATAAAGAATATACTGACAAAAATGGAGAAAAAGTAACAATTCCAGCAGGATTTGCAGTAAGTGAGATTGAAGGAGAAAATACAATTAAAGACGGACTTGTAATTATTGATTCAAACGGAAATGAATTTGTTTGGATACCTGTAAAAGACTTTGAAAATAAATTTAAAAGAGTATCAGGATATACTACTGATGGAAAATTGCAAAATTTAGAATCATCAGAAATAGATGGTGAAGGAAATAACTCTCAATATGAGTCAGAATTAACTAAAAAAGAAGCTAAGGAAATGTATGCAAGTGTAAAGAAAAATGAGGGTTTTTATATAGGAAGATATGAAGCTGGAAAAGATGAAAATGGTAATTTGGTTATACAAAAAAATATGACTGTTTATAATAATGTACCTTGGTCAAAAATTTATAAAGAAGATACAGGAGGTGCAGTTGAACTTTCTAGAAATTTATATAAAAATTCTAATATTGGAGTTAAAAGTACGTTATGTTATGGGGTACAATGGGATGCAACTTTAAATTTTATTGATAATAATTATATTAATAGTTCTTGCTCATTAGATTCATTTTGTGTAAATGCAAAAGGAAAGGGGTGGGATAGTACAAACTATTTTAATGGTAATCCAAATCACTTAACAGGAATTGATTTAGATGGTGGAAAAAATTGTGAAAAAAATATTTATGATTTAGCTGGTAATGTTAGTGAATTTATTATGGAGTTTATAAAGATTAAACCATATGATAATGGCACAAAAGATCTTGGTAGAGTTAGGAGAGGAACAGGATTTGATTATGATAAATGTTTTTCGAGTGATAGATCGGATGCTTCTTTTACAGGATATTATGACTTTATTGGATTTAGAGTAGCTCTTTATTTGAAATAAGTTTTATATTCTGAGGGTAGAATTTTCTATCCTCATTATCTTTCCAAATATCACTCTTTTTCTCTATCTTCTTTCGCAACTTGTTTTTTAGCGTCAAGAATTATGTAAATTTCTTTTCAAAATCTCTAATTAAATTATCTTCTGTACCATATCTAATTTGTGGCAAATCCAACTAATAAATTTTCAAATAGTTTATTTAAACTTATCAATAATAAGGTATTGTCTTTTTTTATGAAATTAAAAGTGGAATTGAAAAGGAGAATAAGAAAGTTGTTGAGATATACCGATTACAGATAAGTTATGCAAATTTTGCTATATTTTTCCAATAGTATACAGATTGAACTATTGCTTTGGAAAAGAAAATATGCTATTATTTATTTATATATTGTACTTTACACAGCAAAGTCCAGAATGAATTAATCAATTTATCTGGAGGGGCTGTGTAAAACCTCCAGATAATAATTTTAGGAGGTAAAAAATATGGCAAAGAAAAACAAATCTTTTTCGAATGGAAAAAATGTGCATATAATCTTTAATTCAGAAGGTTATATTGTAAATGCAAAGGGTTTTAGTTTAATTTTATGGAGCAATGATCCAGACAATCTCGATAAGTCATTAATTGGTAAACATGCATATGATTTACTTTCAATGTTTAAGAAAAATCCTAGTGCATATGAAAATTTCGAAAAAAATGTTGTAAAAAAACTTAAACTAAAAAAGAAAAAAATTGCCAATAGGGGACTATCATAATGATAGTTCCTTATTATTTTACAAATAAAATTGATTAATATATATTTTTATCAATAGTGAGGAGTACTATAAAGATGTAGATAATTACGTCAATGGTACCAAAAAAGAAATACCACATGAAAAAGTAAGTATTTTTTTATAAGAAATTTACATATATAATTTACACATAAAAAATTATATTCATATAATAAATTAGGTACAAAATTTTATTTTATACAAATAAAAAAGGGGGCAAAAAAATGAAAAGTAAAAAAAATATTATAATTGGTTCAATACTAATTATAATATTACTAATGGCAGTCGCTTATTCAGCCTTTGCTACTCAATTAAATATAAATGGAATTGCTGAAATTGTTGGTGAATGGAATGTCAAAATAACTAATGTAGAAACACAATATGTTAGTGAAGGTTGTGATGCAGGAGAACCACAATTCACAAATGTAAGTGCAACATTCGATGCAAAATTAGTTAAACCAGGTGATTATATTACCTATTTAATTACTATTAAAAATGAAGGAACAATTGATGCTACCTTAAATAAAATAACTTTTACACCTGACCAGGAAAATGGATCACCTGCAATTATTTATACAAATACAGAACCTAGCCAAAATATTGAGGCAGGGAATGAGACAACATTTACAGTAACTGTTAAATATGATAAAGATGTAACTGAAGTTCCGTCAGTTAAAACAAAAACAATAACAGGAATTATAGAATATGTGCAAAAATAAATATTATATTGTTATATAGGGAAGTTTAACTTCCCTATATAACATATAATCTATAGGAGGATAAAATAATTTATATATAAATGAAAACATCAAATTATAATTTTATAAAAGATTTAAAAAATAAGAACTTAATAATAATTATTTTTATTTTTTTACTTATAAAAATCATTTTAACAACTAAAAATAACTATTCATATTTTTATGTAATTAATACAATATTTTGGGTACGGAATTCTTATTTATGTTATATATGAAGTAAGAAAAAATTATATTAGATTTAATGCTAATATAAAATATTTTAAATATATGATTTTAATATCAACTATTCATATTTTAATTTATTTTTATTTAGGCATTATTGTAGGATATACAAAAAATCCATATAATCATGAAATAATAGATATATTTAAAAATATCATATTAGATATATTACCAATTGTTGCCATTGAACTCACAAGAGGATTATTGATTACAAGAAATAAAAATAATAAACTATTAATAGTAATGATAACATTAATTTTAATTTTGTCTGAAGTTAAGTATAATGTATTAATAAACTTATATTATTGTAAAAAAGATTTATTCGAATATATATGTCAAAGTATTATTCCATTAATATCATATAGTATATTATATACTTATTTAACATTAGAATACTCATATACACTTACGTTATTATTTAGAATATTTTTAAAATTTTTTTATTTATTATCTCCAGTGCTAACAAATATGGATTGGTTTATTACTGGTTCAACTAGTGTAATATCATCAACAATAATTTATTTATTGTTTAAATATAAATTTAATAAAAAAAGTAATGTAAAAATAAATAATAAATTAACTATATATAGTAGTAATATTAGTTATATTGTAACTATTGTACTCTGTATTTTTTTAATATGTTTTATGATTGGTGTATTTGCATATGAACCTATAACTATACTTTCTAACAGTATGGTTCCTACACTTAATCGTGCTGATATTGTTATTTACAAGAAATTAAAAGAGAGTGAACTAAAAGAAATACCAAATAATTCAATTATAATTTATAAAATTGGAAATCAAAATGTAGCTCATCGAATTGTAAATATAATAAAAGATGATAATATTATAAAATATCAAACAAAAGGTGATAGTAACAATGTTGCAGACAATAATTTAGTAGAAATAAACCAAATTAAAGGTGTATATGTTTTTCATATTAAATATATTGGGTATCCATCTGTTTGGCTATATGAATTTTTTAATAATGAAGAAACTAAGGTAGAGATAGGAGGAAATAATAATGAAATTTAGGAGAAAGTATAGAAGTATAAATAAACGAATTATAAGAAAAAGAAATAATTATTTTGTTAAAGTTGTTATAATAATGATTATAATTGGTTTTGTTTTTATAATATTAGGTATAAATGCTAGAAGGAATGTTACACCATTATATAGTTATGAAGTAAAAAAAGAAGCTAATTATGAAGTATTATTAAAGCCAAATAACTTTTATACTACTGAAACACTTCCAGCAGGTAGTTATTATGCATCAAAGTCAATCAAAAGTTTTAATATAAACTATAAATATAATTTAAAATCATATGAACCAAAAGACATGGATTATAGATACACAATTACAGCAAATCTAATTGGAAAAGCAAATACAAGTGATAATTTAAATAAAGAAGTTTGGTCTAGAAGTTTTGATCTTAATAGTGGTAATAAAAAAAATATAAAAGATACAGAAGAATTTTCTATAAATGAATATATTAACATAGATTACGAATATTATAATAACTTAGCTCGTTCCTATGAAAAAGCATATGAAATTAAAATAGATACAACGCTAAAAATATATTTAAATGTGTATATTGACTTAAAAATTCCAAACTTACAACAAATTGAAGATAGTATTGAGTTAGATATACCTATAAACAATACAATAACAGAAGTAAAAGAAAATTTTGAAAATATAAATTATAATAATGTTTATCCAGAGAATAAAACATTTGGAGCTAAAGAAATTATTTTTTATATAATTGGTATTTTGTTTATTTTAGGTGGTATTACAATTTTAATATGGTATATAGTAAAAAATAAAAAAGAAAGATCACCAGAGGATATTTATGAAGACAATATTAACAAAATATTAAATTTTTACAGAGGTATAATTGTAACAGTTAGTAATAAACCTGATGTTTCTAATTTAGAAGTTATGAACATTACTATTTTGGATGATTTAATTGATGTTGCTGAACAATGTAAAAGAAATATCATTCATTATAAGGAATTAGGTAAAAGTAAAAGTAATTTATATGTTATTATAGATAAATATGTATATATTTATATTGTTACAACAAATGAATTAAAATAATGTAAAAAAGTAGAGCAACTACAATTTAATATGTAGTTGCTTTATTAAAATTTATTCTAAAGGATGTTTTTTCCCTACAAAACCAATTTGTGAATCTATTACTAACCAACTTCCATCATCTATTTGAACCTTATTCCATTGATGAGTCCACTGATTTGCATTAATATGTTTACTTTTTAAACCTGCAGCATCACATAATAATGTAACAGCTTTACAACGACCAGAACATGCTGCTTTCTTTAGTATAAGAGCTGCATAAGCTTCATTTCCATAATTTGTTTTATATGCTTCTGATGACTGATTTTGCTGTACAGAAACAGTATTAGTTATATAATAACAAATTGCTTCAGCCTTTTTTTCTTTTGTCATATTAGATTTTATAATTTTTTTTATAACTCGTTTAGCCTCAGCTTTTGCTAATGCAAGTCTACCTGCTTTTGTACTTGATGAACTAGTTTTAGATGATTCTGTTTTACTATTTTTTGAATTACTTGTTTTATTATTAGAATTAGAGAGATCAGTAGCTTTATTATTATTTGTATTTGTTTTCTTAGCAGATGTTGTAGTATTTTTATTAAAATCTGATGTTAAATTATTCTTAGTTTTAGCCTTAACAGTAACTTTAAATTTTTGTTTTGTTTCATTTTTATTTTTATCTATAGCTTTAGCTGTTAATGCATATGTTCCAACTTTGTTAGAATTAAAATTACCTTCAACAATAACATCTAACTCACCATCAATCTCATCTCTAGCAGATATGCCAGATTTAACATCAAAATTTTCACCTTCAATTATTTCTTTATCTTGTACTCCAGAAAGTATAGGCATTTTTGTATCTTCTACTTTCCAAATTATCTGTTCATCATAAATAACATCATGATTTAAAAATGATAAAGAATTTAGAAATGGAAGTAAAGGTGTAGAAAATTCAACGTTAATTATAATATTATTATTCAATTCATTAAATAAATAACTTTCATCTTCATTTATTAAAATATCTTGAATATAAATTTTAATATTTGATTTGTTGTTATTATTAACTAATTTTTCTTTAATTTGTTGATATGTTAAATTAGTACCATACTCTATTATTTGTTCATCATTTTTTACAGCTTGAGTATTTTCTGATATAATTATTTTTTGTTTATTAAATACATATATGTATAATAAAAATGAAGCCAATATGATTAGCAATAATAAAATAGAAAAGATAATTAGAATAGTTTTTAAAAATTTATTTTTATGAATATAAGACATATCTGATTCATTATTAATTACATTTTCTTTATGCATAAATACTCCTCCTTTGTACAAAAAAAAGTTATGTTACCTTTAATATAATTATACATCAAACAAAAAATTTTTTCTATATTAAAAGAAAAAAATGTCGAAAAAATATATTTTATTACTTAAAAATAATTTAAGTTTCGGTATTTTTTGAAAAAATCCCGATATGTTTTCCACAAAATGAAAAATTTTATATAAAAATAAGGAA
>CANQZV010000058.1 GCA_947628425.1 uncultured Clostridia bacterium
TTGTTATTGTTTTTTAAATTTTACATTTTTTATTTTTTTTTAATAAATAAATTTTATTCTGGTAAATTTTTAAATTTTAAATATGAATAAAATTTATTTTAAAAATACAAAATAATATAAAATACTACAAAATATGATAATTGTTATGTGTATTAGAACAAAGTTAATGGCGCCGTTTTGTTCTTTGTATTTTTGAATTTTGTGCTGAAAAGCTGCAATTTCATAGTCAATAGCAATTAAAACTTTTATATAATGAAAAAATCGAGAGAACTTTCCATTATATAAAAATAGTATTTTATTTTAATATAATTAGAAAGGATAAAAATATTATGGATATTGTAAAAAAAGTAACTTTATTTTTAATAGCATTATTAATAGGTTTCACTTTTACATTAAATTTTTCATATGCAGCAACAAATAAAGTAGTAGATAATGAAACAGATTTACGTAATGCTATAAAAGATGCATCTAATGGAGATGTTATAGAATTATCAAAAGATATAAAATTAACATCACCTATTGAAATATCAGAAAAAACAATTACTATTAATGGTAATGGAAACACTATTTCAAAAGAAGACTCTAATTGGTCACCTAATGGATCTAATGGTTCATTGATTACATCTGGAATAGAAGCAAAATTAACTTTATCAAATGTAATCTTAAAAAATAGCCAAAAATATGGAGTACAAGCTTATAATGGTGGTTATGTAATATTAGATGGTGTTACAATTACAAACTGTGGTTATGGAGCAATATTAGTTAATGCTGGTACAGTTGAAGTTAGAGATTTAACTCTACAAAAGAATGGTACACCAAACAATAATGGTATAGAAATTGCAAAAGGAGATGCAGTTGCAGAAGCTAATTCTCCTGTAGTAATAATGAATGGTAAGATTTCATCTACAGAAAAAGATAACGTAATTTATGTTGCAGATAATAACCCAAATTTAAAAAACTTTGAAGTTAAAAATACAGATGATACTATAAATAAAATATTTGTTGATGATGGTAAAGTTGTTTTAACAGATTCTAATAATAAAGTTTTATATACAAGTAATAAAATAAAAAATATTGAAGTTGAAGGTGAAGATTATGACGAACAAACTATGAAAGAAGATAAGGACGAACAAGATAAAACTCCTAAAACAGGCATTGAAAGTAATTTAGAATTAGCTATTTTTATAATGATATTATCAACTATATCAATAATTGCATTAAGAAGAAAGGAATTATGTGATTAAAATAATTACAAATAAAGACGCGGACTTAATTAAAAAATTAGATAATTATGAAGTCCGCATCTTTGTTTATTTATAACAAATGCTACATGAATAATACATTTTTATATGTCGAATATTTGTATATAACATTATTTTAATTTACATTTGGTATGTAAAATGAAGAAATATTTATATAAGATTATTTACATATTTTTTATTGTGTTGATTTTCTTTTCTATTATATATGTTTTAAAATATTTTTACGATATGCATGAAACATATGAAGAAAATCATTTATTAAATGAACTTTCACTTACTGAAAATACTACTTCTCAAACTGAAATTGAAAATACGATTATAGAAGAAAAAGAAGAAAAAAAGAAAACTGATAGGATGTTGAAATTAGAACAATTACAAAAAGATAATTCAGATATAATAGGTTGGATTGAAATTAAAGGTACTAAAATTAATTATCCTGTTTTACAGGGTACAGACAATGATTATTATTTAAACCATAACTATAAGAAAAAGTATTCTGTCCATGGTTCAATTTTTTTAGATAAAGATTACTCTTGGAATCCTCCAAGTGCTAACTTATTAATATATGGTCATCATAGTACGTTTAAAGATTTATTAAAATATCAGAATAAAAAATTTTATAGTAAACATCCAACAATAAGATTTACTACAAATGCTGAGGATGTTGACTATGAAATAATAGCTGTATTTAAATCTAGAGTTTATTATAAATCTGAAAAAAATGTATTTAGATATTACTTTTTTATTAACAGTAAAAATGAAAAAGAATATAATAACTTTGTAAATAACGCAAAAAAAGCATCTTTATATGATACCGGAATAACTGCCAAATATGGAGAACAATTATTAACATTATCTACTTGTTCTTATCATACAAAAAATGGAAGATTTGTAATTGTTGCTAAAAAAGTATTAAAATAATAATGTTGTTAAAATTACCCACTCACCTCCTTGGTGTCCTCCTTCACCTGTTGGATTATATAAAGTAATTAATATTGTTATTTTAGGGTTAGATATTGGTGCTACTCCTATAAATGACGTTACATATTTATTTGTATTAACTCCATCTTCAGAAGTACCTGTTTTTCCTCCAACATTATAACCTGCAACTTTAGCATTTTTTCCAGTTCCCTCTCCTACAACAGAGCCCATCATGCTAAGTACATCTTTTGCTGTTTTTTCTGATATTACTCTACCTGTGTTTTCTGGAGTTATTTCTTCTACCTCTTGAGTTTGATTATTTATTATTTGCTTTACTAACCTTAATTTCATTCTTTCACCATTATTTGCTATTGTAGAAACCATTGATATCATTTGAATAGGTGTTACTTCAAACCTTTGACCAAAAGAAATAGTTGCAAGTTCAACTGGTCCTACTTTCTCTTTATCTAAGAATATTCCTTTTGCCTCTCCTGGTAAATCTATTCCTGTTTTTCCTAAAAAACCAAATTTATTTAAATAATTATAATAAGTATCTACTCCTATTTTTTGCCCTAAACCTATAAAAATTGGATTACATGAATTCATTAATGCTTGCCTTAAACTCTGACTTCCATGTGGTCTATAGTATCTCCAACATTTTATTCTAGTCCCAGCTATTGTTATACTTCCTGTACATGAAAATTCTCCTTCATTATCCGTTGAAGTAATACCTTCTTCTAATGCTGCTGAAGTAGTAACTAATTTAAAGGTAGAACCTGGTTCATAAGTATCTGCAATTGCTTTATTTCTCCACATTACCTGCAAACTTTCGGATTTTTCTTTATCTGACATACTATCCCAAATTTGTTGTAAATCTTCTTTATTTATTTTATATGGGCTGTTTAAATTATAGGCTGGATATGTTGCCATTGCCAAAATATCTCCTGTTGTTGGATCTGCTATTATTACATTTCCTCCATCTGTACATTTATTATCTATGCATGCATCTTCCAAATACTTTTCCGCAATTGATTGTACTGTCATATCTATTGTTGTTACAAGACTATTACCATCTATAGCATCTGTATATTTTTCAATAGTACCATCAACTTCTCCTCCAGCCGCATCTTTTATTCTAGTAATTCTACCTTTTGTTCCTTGTAAAACTTCATCATATTTTGCTTCAATTCCTCCTAGACCTTGGTTATCACTTCCACAAAAACCTATAATATGCGATGCTAATGTATTGTATGGGTAGTATCTCTTTGTATCTTCATCAATATTAATTCCAGTATCTATATTATTTTCGATCATCCAATTACTTAATTTATCTACTACTTCTTTTTCTTGTTTTCTAGCAACTGTTTCTATAGAACTTCTTTTCTTTACTCTTTTTAGTATTGTTTCATAATCTAAATCAAAAATATTACTAATTGCTCTGGCAACTTTTTCTTTATTTTCATCCTTTATATTTGTAGGATTAATTGTTATTGTATATACAGTACTGCTAACTGCCAATTCATTAGAGTTTCTATCATATATAGTACCTCTTTTAGGATTTATTTTTCTATCTAAGGTTTGTTGTTCATATGCTAATGTTTGTAATTCTCCACCACTCACAAATTGTATCCATCCTACCCTAAATATTAATGCAAAAAGTATTATAATTGCACATATTAACATATTTTTCATTCTTCTTTTTCTACTAATATCTTTCAAAATAATCAGTCCTTTATAATAATATTATTATTTAATATTTATTATTATAAAAATAAAAAAAGAATTAGTTTCCTAATTCTTTTTTTATTTAATTGTAAATTTTTTTTAATTTTTCATTGAAAAAACATCTTTAACATAAATTTACTATTATAAATTTGTCACACGAATAAATATGCAACATATATATTAATTTATTCATTTTAAAATATATTTTGAATTAAATTTATTATTTTCTCGAATATATTAAGATTTTCATCCTCTATTACTACATCATCAGATGCGGATTCTACATAATCTTTTTTATCTAAATTAACATATATAGTTTGATCATCATCTAATTTTTTCATATTTAATTTTTCTTTTGCTTCTTTTTCTATTGTGCCTAAATTTGTTTTACTTTCTATATTAACTTTAATTTGTTCGTTCTCCTTTTCAATTGTAGCTAAATTACTTTTCATTTGTTTTAATTCACTGTATTTTTCAGAAATAAGAGTGTTTCTATAACTTATAACAAATAATACAACAAAAAAAACTGCAACATAAAAAATAGCTTTTACTTTTCCTTTAGAATGTATAACTTTATTTTGTTTTTTATTTTCTGTAGTTTTTTTATTATCTGTTTTTTTTGCGGTACTTTTTTTAGGATATTTTTTCTTAATAGGTCTATATTCTGGCTCTAGTTTTCTAGGGCTAGTTTCATATTGATACCTATTTTTAGGATACCCTGCCATAAGTTATTCACCTCCTATCTGTTTTTTCAAAAATTCTCAATTTAGCACTTTTTGATCTTGAATTACTTTTTTGTTCCTGCTCACTTGCAGTAATAGGTTTTTTTGTTATAATTTTTCCTTTAGAGTGAACACCACATATACAATATGGTAAATCTGGAGGACATTTACATTTTCCTTGTGCATCATTATATGCTTGCTTTACTTCTCTATCTTCAAGAGAATGAAAAGTAATAACACATAACCTACCTCCAGGTGCTAATAAATCTATACAATCAGTTATTGTATTATAAAGTGGTTTTATTTCATTATTAACCTCTATTCTAATTGCTTGGAAAGTTCTTTTCGCAGGATGTCCATCTTTTTTTGAACCTCCTGGGATTGATTTTTCAATTACTTCTGCTAATTCAATAGTTGTTTCAATTTCTTTTTTGTTTCTATATATGCATATATTTTTTGCAATTCTTTTAGCAAACTTTTCTTCACCATATTTAAAAATAATATCTGCCAACTTCTCTTCAGAATAAGTATTAATTACCTCTTTTGCTGTTAAATTAGATAATTTATCCATTCTCATATCTAATTCAGCATTTTTTATATAGCTAAAACCTCTTGAATCCTCGTCTAACTGATAAGAAGATACACCTAAGTCCAATAAAATACCATCAACTTCTTTTATTGACAATTGATTTAGTATTTCTTTTATATCATCATGATTACCATGTATATATTTTATATTATTGTACTCTTTTAAATTATTTTTAGCTGCATTTAGTGCTTCTTCATCCCTGTCAATTCCAATTAAAATTCCGTTATTAGATAGTCTCTTTACTATTTCTTTACTATGTCCTGCGCCTCCTAAAGTACCATCTACATATATTCCATCAGATTTTATATTTAGACCTTCTATACAATCATTTAAAAGTACAGGTATATGTTTAAATTCCATAAAAATACCCTTCTTATTATAAACAATAAAGGGCAAGTATAAGACTTGCCCTTTATGAAGTATTGACCAATTGTCCGCCTTTACTTTTGTATATTGTTTTTTTTCTTTTGCATTTACAAAATCTTTTGTAAACTATATTTTCATATGTATACTTATAAATCTTTTGTAAATGTTATCTTTTGTATTTCTTTAGTATCTTTGGCGGGGCAAGCCCGCCTTAGTCTTTTGTTTTTTGTTATATCTTTTGTACTTTATATAAACTTTTACAAGTTATATACCAAGCATTGTCATATTCTCTGCAATTTCATCTGCTGAAATATTTTCTGAGCTACTATAATGTTTCCAAGCTTCTTTATTCCAAATTTCAATTCTAGTTCCAACACCAATAATATTAATTTCTTTTTCTAAGGTAGCATATATTCTTAAATTATTTGGTAATAAAAATCTACCCTGTTTATCAATTTCACACTCTACAGCTCCAGATAAGAAAAATCTAACGAAATCTCTAGCATTTTTATTGGTAAGTGGTAAAGTTTTTAATTTTTCTTCAAAATTTAACCATTCTGTTTGAGAATATGCAAATAAACATCCGTCAAGCCCCTTTGTTACAATGAACTTTTCACCGATGTCTTCTCTAAGTTTTGCTGGCATAATTACTCTGCCTTTAGCATCTACACTATGTTCATATTCTCCAATAAACACTTGGTTTCACCTCATTTCACTTCAGTGACACTTTCTACCACTTTCTACCACTTAATGTATATTTTAATATAACTTTATAGAATATGCAATACTTTTTTTAAATTTTTTTAAATTTTTTTTAGATAATATTTAAAATATAAAATTAATTTAAAAGCAGTAAAATAATTAAGTTTAAATAACTGCATATTTACTAAATAAAATTATTTAAAGCAAACTGAAATTATAGAACTAATTTCAAACCTAGAAGTTCCAACTACAAAGTTATAAAAATTAATTATTTTACTACTCTAACAGTTAAAAATAACCCAAACAAAAAATCTAGCCTTTCGGCTAGATTTTTTCAAAATATTAGCTTTTTTTTCGAAAAATGGAAAAGAGAACAATCTATTTTTCCATTTTAATTTCACATACTTGGACATTCACCATTTTGCTACTAGAACA
>CANQZV010000059.1 GCA_947628425.1 uncultured Clostridia bacterium
TATTAGATAAAAATTTTGTAATTATAATCTAAACTTTTCTATTTGCAATTTCTATTGCTTTTGTTACAATATTTCCACAGTCTTTAGATGAAACATTTTGCCATCCTCCATCTCTTTTTACTGTTTCATATACACCTAGTTCTTTTGCAATTTCTTCTTTTAAATTATCTGACATTATACTAGTTTTTCTAGACATAACTACCTCCAAAAACATTAAATTTTAAAATAAATTGTATGGGATGCACTCTAAAAATTATATTTAGGTTATTTATTTACTATAAAAGGGTTTCAGCCTGTTTTGAGATTTTTTGAAAAGTTACGCTTGGCAGCCTTTTTATGCTGAGATACAGATACATATTAGCATGGAGAGCTTAATTTTAAAAAATGTGCTCAAAATAGGCTAAAAAGTCATAAAATTATCCCGATAAATTACAATTTATTAATTATATTATCTGTAATACAATTTATTTTATGTTTGAAAAATTTTCTTACATTGTTAAAATTCCATTACCTGTATCTGTAATAACTAATACATTTTCTATATTTCCTGTTTTAGCATTAACATATACAAGAAAGTCTCTGTTATTTATTTTTCCATTTATTTCCCAACAAAAAATTTCTGTTTTATATTCTGTTGGAATAATTGCTAATCTCTCTGACTGTATATCTAAATTTTTATTAATTTTTTCTTTTGCTTTTTCTTTTGTTATAATATTTGTTTTATTTATATTTCTCTCTTCATGATTATTTAAATAACCTGTTGTTTCAATTCCCAATACATCTCCATTATCTAATGCTATTTTTATTTTTATTAAGTCTGGATATATTATTACATTATCTTGAGTATATGCATAGTTAATTGTAATTATATTAGATTCTTTTGTATAATAAGTTTTTTCCAAATTATTAAATCCTTTTGAATTTAAAAATTTTTTTGCTTTTTTATCTGCTTCTTCTTCTGAAATTGTTTCTTCTTCTACTACTCTATTATAATTACTAAATATAACATGTCCACCTTTTTTAGATATTGCTATTGTCATTGGATTTTCTTTATTATTTTTTAATACAATATTAAAAGAATAACTTTGAATATTACCATTTTCTGATAATTCATTTAAAGATATTTTTTCAATATTATCTTTTCCTGCATAATCTTCTGCTATTTGTTTTGCTTTATCTTCATCTATATCATTTCCCGTTAGTCCTTTTTTACTTTCATTTGTAATATGCTCAGAATATGCTCCATCATAAATTAAACCATCATATTCTTCAAAATTACTTTCTATTGTATCAAATCCATCTTTGGAAATATTATTTATATCTTTTGAAAACATGCTAGAAGAATTATAATCTAACTCATTCCAATTTAATCTTTCTGCATTTAAATCATCAGATAATTGATTAAGTACGTCTTTTAGTTGCATACTATAATCATGTAATTCATTCAATTTTTTTATTTCATCATCTGTTAAATCTTCACCTTTTATATTTTTTCTAAACAATGAATATGAGTATTCGCTAGATTGGTTCAAAAATTTTTGTGTTTTTGAAAGTCCTTCTGTTGAAACAGGAACTTGAGATAAATATGCCTGCGCTAAATTTGTTTCTCTCCATACTTGTATTAAATTTTGGCTACTAGCTGAAGCATCTTTTGTAATTAATGATTTTGCTAAATAACTTTCTACATTTTCCATATAGTCTACAACTTCAAAAAATGCCATATTATATTTATTCTTTTTAGCAATTTGTTCTTCTTTATGATATTGATATGCCAAAATTATTGCACAAACAGCAATAACAGCTATTAAAATTGTTATACTTAATAAATGATCTTCTTTCCATTTTTTAAAATTCATAGTTTTTCTCCTTTTAAAATTTTACATTATTAAATATTTTGTAAAATTTTTTTAAAAATATTACAATTTTTTAAATTTTTTATATATTGCTATATTTTTTGATATATGATACAATTTTCTAAAATTAATAAAAGGAAATAAATAATGAAAAAAATTCTTATTTTTTATGGTTCTTATGGTGGAGGTCACTTATCTGCTGCCAGAGCAATAAATGAATATATTAACAATAACTTTAATAATGTTGAAACACAAATGGTAGATTGCATTGAATATGTAAATAAATTAGTTAACAAAATTACAGTAAAAGCTTATTCTGATATGGCAAAAACATTTCCTTGGGCATGGGGTTATGTTTATAAAAAATCAGAAAAGGGTATTATTGCTAAATTTTCTAATGACTCTAATAAGCTAATGGCTTATAAACTATATAAGTTAATTAAAGAATTTCAACCCAACTATATTATTTCCACACATCCATTTAGCAGTCAAATGTGTGCATATTTAAAGAAAAAAGGAAAATGTAATTATAAATTAGCAACAATTACAACAGACTACGCTCCACATGACCAATGGCTACTTTACCATGACTACGTAGATTATTTCTTTGTTGCTCATGATGGCATGAAAAATGCGTTAATTCAAAAAGGAATAAATGAAAATAAAATATATGCAACAGGAATTCCTTTATCTAATAGATTTCTTCAACATTACAATAAAAAATCTATATTAAATGAATTTAATTTACAAGAAAATAAAAAAACTATTCTATTTTTCGGTGGTGGAAAAATGGGATTAGGTAAATCGAGAACTTTAGAAATATTAAAAACTTTGGCTGAAGATTTTCAAGATTTACAAATTGTTGCTATTTCTGGAAAAAATAAAGAAATGCACGAACAGTTTAATAAAATTGTACATACAAATTGTAGAGAAAATTCTATTAAGGTTTTAGAATATACTAATAAAGTACCAGAACTAATGACAATTTCAGACTTAGTTATTACAAAGCCTGGAGGTCTAACTACAACAGAAAGTTTAGCTTCAGGATTACCTATTATTATTATTAATCCTATACCGGGCCAAGAAGAAGAAAATGCAGAATTTTTAGAAGAAAAAAAAGTTGGTGTTTGGATAAAAAAACAAGATAATGTTAAAGAGGTTTTAACAAATATTTTTTCAAATACAAATAAAATGAGAGAGATGAAAATAAATGCAAGATTACTTTCTAAGAAAAACTCAACAGCAGATATTTGTAAAATAATTTTAGCAAATTAATTAGATCTCTCTTCTACCTTCCAATGCTTTTGATAATGTAACTTCATCTGTATACTCTAAATCTCCTCCAATTGGAATTCCATGGGCAATTCTAGTAACAGTAACTCCTAATGGTTTTAAGAGTTTAGAAATATACATTGCTGTTGCCTCTCCCTCTACTCTAGGGTTTGTGGCAATAATTATTTCTTTTGTGTTTTCATTTATTCTTGCTAACAATTCTTTTATTTTTATATCATTAGGCCCAATTCCATTCATTGGTGAAATTGAGCCATGTAAAACATGATATACTCCTTTAAATTCATGTGTTTTTTCAATTGCAATAATATCTCTTACATCCTCAACTACACAAATTGTATTTTGGTCTCTTTTTACATTGCTACAAATATTACATGGATCTGTATCAGATATATTGTAGCATTTAGAACAATACTTTAAATTTTTTTTAGCATTTTCTATTGATTTAATAAATTCGTTTGTTTCTTCTTCTGATGCATTTAAAATGTAAAAAGCAAGTCTAGCAGCAGTTTTATGCCCTATACTTGGTAGATGTTCAAAACTTTCTATTAATTTTTCAATTGATGGCGAATAGTAACTCATTTTTTCTCCTTACATTAAACCAGGAATATTATATTTACCCAATTGTGCTGCTTGTGCAGAATCTACTTTTCTTAATGCTTCATTAACACATGTTATAATTAAATCTTCTAACATTTCTACATCATCTGGGTCTACTACATCTTTTTGTATTTTTATTTCCTTTATTTCTTTGTTACCAGATACTTTTACACTAATTGCTCCTCCACCTGCAGATGCTTCAAATTCTTTTGAAACTAATTCCTCTTGTGATTTTTCCATATCTGCTTGCATTTTTTTTGCTTCTTTCATTAATTGGTTGATGTTCATTCCACCAAATCCTCCCATTCCTCCAGGGAAACCTCCTCTTTTTGACATTTTATATTCCTCCTTTTTAATCTATTATATTAAATGGTACATCTAAATTACTAAACATATCTTCTAACTTATTAGTAGGTTGTTCTTTTTCTTCATTTTTTATAGTTAAATCTATATATTTTATATTCATTTCTTTTCCTAATGCAATAGATACCTTTTTAATAATTTCATTTTTATTTTCTGGCTTTTCTAAAACAGTTTTTCCAAAAGTATTTATTCCATTTGGAAATTGTATTCCAACAGTCAAATCATTTAGTTCAATTGCAGTAGTATTTATTAAATTTGTATATAACATTATTTTTCCATTTTCCTTTAGTTCATTTAATATATTAGGCCATTGTTTAGTAATTGAGCTATTTTGTGTAGATGATTCTGTTTTCTCTTTTTTATTTAAGTTCTGCGTAACTGTTTGTTGTTGTATTGGTTGTGAATTTGTTTTTAATTCAATATTTTTATTTTCTATCTTTTGCGTAGGTATATTTGTAATATTTATTCCATTTTTTATTTTTTCTTCTAGCACTGTTATTCTTTTTTCTAAACTTGAATTATCGTTTTGTTGCATTTTGTTACATAGTTTAATTAAACCTGCCTGGAAAATAATTAATTTTTGTGAAGACATTTTTATATTCGTTTGCAGTTCGGACAAATCATAAACTAATTGTAATAACCTCTCTTT
This sequence comes from uncultured Clostridia bacterium, assembly GCA_947628425.1. Taxonomy (GTDB): domain Bacteria; phylum Bacillota; class Clostridia; order TANB77; family CAG-508; genus HGM13634. Next base: position 4,756 of record CANQZV010000059.1, read on the forward strand.
ACTAGCAATTTCACTTAACTCTTTAATTTTTTCTATTTCTTCTGGAGAGTAAATATCTAAGTGGTTGGTCGTTTTATAAACTAAAATATCTTTTACATATTTTATCATTTCCCATGTAATATTTGTAATATCTTTTCCTTCAAATAGTATTTTATCTATAGTTGTTAAAACTTGTTCTATATTATAATTCAAAATTCCTTCTATAGTTTCTTGAATATAAGTTAATTTTGGAATTCCAACAAGCTCTTTAATATTATCTTCATTAATATTTTGAAGTCCATCTTGAACACATCTTTCTAAAATGCTTAAAGCATCCCTCATTGCACCTTCAGATAAAACAGCAATTATATTTAATGCCCCATCTGTAATTTCTATATTTGATTCTTTACACACCTGTTTTAATCTTTTAATAATGTCATTATTTGATATCCTTTTAAAATCAAATCTTTGACATCTAGAAAGAATTGTTGCAGGTAATTTTTGAGGCTCTGTTGTTGCTAATATAAATTTAACGTGTTCAGGTGGCTCTTCTAATGTTTTTAGTAATGCATTAAAAGCACCTGTAGAAAGCATATGAACCTCATCTATTATATATACTCTATATTTTGACGCAGTTGGCAAAAAATTTACTTCTTCTCTAATTGCTCTAATATCTTCTACACCATTATTAGAAGCAGCATCCATCTCAATAACATCTGTATTTGCTCCAGATAAAATACTTTTACAAACTTCACATTCGTTGCATGGCTCACCATCTTTAGGATTTAAACAATTAATTGCTCTTGCTAAAATTTTAGCAGTAGAAGTTTTTCCTGTTCCTCTTCCTCCATTTAGTAAATAAGCATGTCCAACTCTCCCTGCCATAATTTGATTTTTTAATGTTTTTGTAATATGTTCTTGACCAACCATTTCACTAAATGTTTTTGGTCTAAATTTTCTATATAATGCTGTATATGCCATATATTATCAACATCCTCTTTCTTTTAATATTACTTACTTACCAAATTTTATTATCTTAATGATAAAAGTGGCTTGAATTCAATATTCCTCTATGGAAAGTATATTTCACATAAATGCACTACTTATTGCTGCTTCCTTCCGGACCTGACAAGGTTCATAGCTTTTTATCAAAATATACTCTCCATACAAGAATTGTATTCAAACCATTTGTATTATATAA
>CANQZV010000060.1 GCA_947628425.1 uncultured Clostridia bacterium
TTTTTGATGAATAATATATTAGTATGTGTAATACAATATATACATATGAAAAAATAACTAAACAGTGGAAGGCGGTGCTCTAAATGCAAATTACAGATGTGCGTTTAAAGAAAGTAAATTCAGGAAGCAGAATGAAAGCAGTTGCTTCAGTTACATTTGATAATGAATTCGTAGTTCATGAAATCAAAGTTATCGAAAGTCAAAAAGGATTATTTATTGCTATGCCTAGCAAGAAAAGATTAAATGGTGAACATAAAGATATAGCTCACCCAATCAATCCAGAGACAAGAGAAAAAATAGAAAAAGCTATTTTTGAAGCATATGAAAATGCTCCAGAGCCAGAAGAAACAGCTGCAGCTGAAGATTCTGAAGAAGTAGCAGAATAATAAATAAAAAGATGCTTACATTGTTAAGCATCTTTTTTTATATGTCAATGGGGACGGAGATTTTTGACACACCTTTTTATTTATTGTGTCAAAAATCTCCGTCCCCATTGACCCCCATTGACCCCCATTGACCCCCATTGACACTGTTATAGAAAAAATATTAAACAATGAAAAAAACATTTACTTTTTTTTATAGAAATGATACAATATAATTGATTTAATATAAATTTTAAAATATAAGGGGCTCTGAACTTTATTTGCGAGAAAAAAGTCAAAAATTGTAGAATTTCATGAAAATTTGGGTTAAAATAACATATTTAGAAGTTGACTCTCCCCTGATATTGTATGATAAAATATCATATAATTGAGTAAAAAAATAAAAAACAATTAAAGAGTACAATTTCTATAAAAAAGATAAAACTGCTGTAAGAGCAGACAGAGAGATACATTTCGATTAAATAATTAGGAGATTATTTCTGATACCTAAAATAGATATAATGAAATTCGAGGATATATAGCCCTAAAGGTAGCTATATATCCTTTTTGCGTAAAAACAAAATGTTAATTTATTTTAAATTTAGTTCCGAAGCTATTGTAGGAGGTGGTATGATTGTCCTTACAGTTCATTTGAGAAAAATATAAAGAAAGGAGAAAGTTAAGTTTATGGAAAAAAGAGTTTCAGAAACAGACAAAGAAAAAAGAAAGAAAATTGCGGTCATTATATCAATTATATTACTTCTTCTTATCATATTATTATTTTTCTTATTTTTTAAAAAGACTTATCAAGTAACATTCGATAGTAATGGTGGAAGTGAAGTAGCTTCTGTAAAAGTAAAAGATGGAGATAAGATAGAAGAACCAGATGACCCAATTAAAGAAGGTTATATCTTTACAGGTTGGTATTATTTAGATGAATTATATGATTTTGATTTGCCTGTAAAGAGTGATATGACATTGAAAGCAGAATGGGCAGTGCAAGGTAATGCAGAAGTTGAAGGCATAACATTAAATACTACTAATTTGACTTTAGCACCAGATGGCACAGCAGTTCTAGTTGCAACTTTGCAACCCAAAAATGCAAAACAAGTAAAGTTAATTTGGACATCTAGTGATGAAACTATTGCAACAGTGGATGAAAATGGTAATGTTAAGGCACTAAAAGAGGGAACTGTAACAATCACAGTAACAACAAAAGATGGAAAATATTCTGCAAGTTGTTCAGTAACAATATCAAAAGAAACAGTAGCAGTAGAAGGAGTATCAATAAGTGGAGAAACACAAGTAAATGTAGGAGACACAATAAAATTAAATGCAACAATATCTCCTGATGATGCTACAAATAAAGAGGTAATATGGAGCAGTAGCAATCCATATGTTGCAAGAGTTGATGAAAACGGAAATATAACAGGACTTAGAGCAGGAAAGGTTACAATTACTGTAAAAACGGTAGAAGGAGGATATGAAGCTTCATATACAATAACAGTAAAAGCAAATTCAAATAATAACAATAATAAAAAACCAAGTAATCAAAGCAATTCAAGTAATTCAAGTAATTCAGGTATATCAAGTAACCCAAGCAATCCAAGTAATCCAAGTAACCCAAGCAATCCAAGTAACCCAAGCAATCCAAGCAATCCAAGTAACCCAAGTAATCCAAGCAATCCAAGTAACCCAAGCAATCCAAGCAATCCAAGTAACCCAAGTAACCCAAGTAACCCAAGCAATCCAAGCAATCCAAGTACACCAAGTAACCCAAGCACACCAAGTAACCCAAGCACACCGGATAATCCAAGCACACCAAGTAACCCAAGTACGCCGGATAACCCAAGTACACCAAGTAATCCAAACACACCGGATAACCCAAGTACACCAAGTAACCCAAGCACACCAGATACACCAAGTACACCATCAACAATAGAACCAACAGATGTAAAGATAAGTGGTGAAAAGGATATGACAGTTGGAGATAAAGGAAAATTAACAGCAATAATTACACCAAGTAATGCAAACTCAAAAACAAAGTTAACATGGTCTAGCAGTAATTCAGGTGTTGTAACAGTTGACCAGAGTGGAAATATTACAGCAATTGGAGCAGGAACTGCAACTATTACAGTAACAACAGAGAACGGAAAAACAGCAAGTGTTACAATAACAGTAAAAGCAAAAGAGTCAACTTATGTACTTTACTTAACTGCAAGAGTTATGGCTGGAACAGGGGCAATTACTCAATATGATTTCAGAGTAACAAAAGATGGAAGTACATTTACAGATTACAAAGCATTTACTTATAATGGAAAAACCACTCCAAGTTATACAGGCTCTGTTAGAGCAGAAGTTGTTAAAGGAGGAGGAAATACAGCAACGATAATATTAAATGATGGTACTAAAAAACAAGCAACAGTTGTTGTTAAAAATAATTAAAAATAAATTAAAAGAAAGGAAAAATTGATATGAAAAGATATGGAAAAGTATTTATAATGTCTTTGTTGTCTATATTTGCACTATCTGTTCCAGTATTCGCAAGAGAAATGACTCCACAAGAATTAGGCGAAAAAGCAAAAGAACAAGTACCAAACACTAGCTATGTATATGTTATTGGAGACTATGCTTTTACATCAGAACATACATTGACAACTCAAGATGTAATGCTTGCAGCAAGAAGTATCAACGCACAGGATAAAAATGGTAAAACTAATGAAGATGACATATATAATGAAATGACCATTTTTACAGTAGAAGGCGATTTCGATGAGGATTCAGGCGATTTTAAAGGATGGATAAAAGGCAATAATGTTATAGGCACAAGTCAATTAGGTGACAATCTTAATATTCATTATATTGATTATAATTATCTAAAAGATGTTTTTACTGTAGAATTTGATTTAGGTGGTGGAAAATTCGCTGATGGTAAAACATCAATTGAAGTAGATGAAGGTGAAAAAATAAATAAGGCTGATATTACAGGAGCAAATAGACCAACATTAAAAGGAAAAGAATTCAAAGAGTGGGTAAAAGAAGACGGAGTTACTCCATGGAACTTTGAAGATACTGTAACAGGCAATATGAAATTAAAAGCAACATGGTATGAAGAAGTTGATACAGACCAATTATTAGAAGATTCAATAAGCGAAATAAAAAGCACGGATTATAGTGTAACATTTGAAAATGGAAAACTTACTTATAACCTATATGATATAAACAAAAAAAATAGTGAAATTAAAGGTACAGGATTAGTAGGAATAATAAGAGATATTCTAAAAATTGAAAATGTAAAAAATTTAACTGTATCTTATGAAGGAACAGATTTTATTTTTGATAATAGCGAAATGAATGGCGAACAATCAGAGGCATATAAAAAGTTACAAGAGTTATTGGCAAAAGTTTCTGGAAAAAGCTTTAATGAAATGGTTCAAGGAGATTTAGTAGGAAAAGAATTAACACTAACCATAACATTAAATGAAGAAAAAGCTCGTTCACAAAATAATAATGTTGAAGAAAAATATACTATAGAATTTTCATATACTGCTCCAGCTACTGTAGTAATGCCAAGCAAAGATGAAGATTTTAACGATTTCAATTATACATTACCAAATAATACATACAAAATAAATGGAAAAGATGGTTTATATACTGTAACAGGATATGTAACAGAACAAGAAGGTGTTAAAGGATTTGGAGATAAAACAACAGGTTTCTATTTTGCATATACAATAAAATTAGATGATGGAATTGATGTAAACAAAGCCAAAGTAAAAGTTCCAATAGATAAAACAGGAACAAAATATAATGAAGCAAATTTTGATACTACCACAAAAACAGTAACAGTTTTAATGGAAGTTGAAGAAAGTGAAGTTGGAGAAGAAGCAATAAATGGATATCGTGATATTATTGTAGATATTGATGGAGTTCCAACAAAAATTAGAATTAACTTTGAAAAATTAGAATTAAAAAAGAACTCAAAATTTGGAGTTGAAGATGCTAAAGATGAAAATAAATTAAATGAAAATTATGGTTGGATCGCACCAAAAGATTATAATGTTGAATATACAACAGATGGAGATACAGTAAAATTAAAAGGACTTCTTCCAATATTTGATAATGCAGTAGAAAAACTTCCTTTTGAAAAAGGACACGACACTGGTTATTATATAGCTTTTGCGATTAAAACAAAGAATAAAAAAGAAGATGATACTGTAGTCAACATAAAAGATGCTGAAGAAACATTTTCATGGACAAGTAAAGATTTTGATGATGAACAAACTATATACATATTAAAGCACCTTCATCCAGATAATGAATATAAAACATTTACTATTGAAGTTGATATGGATGGAGAAGGTACAAAATATAATTCATATAAAATTATAGTAGATTGGAGTGAATTACATTTCCAACATAAAAGTGACAAGACAGAAATAAAAGTGGTTGCTAGTGAAGAAGATACAACAGATATAACTGAATCTGATAAAGAACAGATTACAAAACAATGGGGTTATGACTTCAAAAATGCAGGAAAAAATATTGCTGTTAAAAAAGCAACTGAATCAACTGTAGCTTATAAATTAAGTGGAAAAGTTAAAGAGCAAGCATTGAAATCAGCAGCAGGATTTGGCACTGAAAAAGGATATTATATTGTTCTAAAAATTAATGGACCAACCGAAGAGGAATTATCAAGTACTCCTTATGTGGATACAAATAAGTGGACAGTTCAATTAAAAGACACAGAAGGAAACTATAAACAAGCAGTACATCCAAGTGAAGATGATTACAAAAATGGTTTTATAACTGCATTAATTAAACTTGATGATAAACCTGGAAACAAAAAGATTACTTATATGATTGACTGGGATGGAGAAGATAATGACTACTTACCTTACGAGGAAACAATAGATTATTCTGATTTAGAATTTTTATCATCTCATACAATTACGATAGATGATGGAACAGAAACTGAAGATATAGTAATGTTAGTATGGGATGAAGATGTAATAACAACAGATATACTTCCAGAAGAACCAAAAGTAGACGAAAATGAAAAAGATTATCGTAGTTTTGCTTATTGGGATGAAGGTAATGGAACAGAATTTGAAACTGAGACTATATCAAAAGAAACTAAAGATATTAAAATAGTACCACATTGGAACTTATATTCAGATAAATTCGTTAGTGATGTAATTGAAGATTTAAATAAAACAGAAAATAGTCAATCAGAAGACTTTAGTGATGAATTTGTAATTGAAGATTATAAAGAAAATAGTGGAAAAGTTACAATTACAGTAAAAGATCCTACAACACCATTGTCAAGAATGAATGAAACAAGCATACCAGGAACAATTGCTTATATATTATTAAAAGATGAAATTAAAGAAATTACATTATCAATAAATGGTCAGGAAAAAACATTTACAAAAGGTGATGCAACTGATCAAGATAAGTTAAAAGCAAAAGTTATACAAGATGTACAAAATTTATATACCGATAGTATAAGTGCACAATTTGGTGGCAAAGATGAAAATACAGTAACTTTAAG
>CANQZV010000061.1 GCA_947628425.1 uncultured Clostridia bacterium
AATTTGTTGGAATTATTTATGCTAGACATTATTTCCTCCATATAAGATTTACATTTTATTAATGTTATATTATATAATAAAAAATAAAAAATAGCAAATGATATTGCTATTTTTTATTTAATAAATATTACAATATGATTATTTAAAATTAATTTAAAAAATTATTCTCGACTCTTTTTTATTATAGTAATTTATTGAATTGTTATTTTAGCATTTAAAGGAACTATTTGTACAAATGTATTTCCATCATTTACTTCTATTTCATTTCCTTCTAAATCTTTATATATTGTTTGTGCACTTCTAGAAGTTTTTTTGCATTTTATTTTTATTGCTTTACCATTTGTTATATAATAACCGTCTAATGTTCCTATATTAGATAAGTTTTGTCTATCTTTTCCTGAACCATCATTTAATGGACTGTTTTTTGCAAATGTAATAATAATATTTTTAGTTTGAACTGTTTCTTTTGTTTGCCAATCTTTTTGTACTGTTTTATTATAATATCTTGTATATTTTTTTGATTCTGAATCATATTTATAAGTTACGTAATAGGTTTTTGAATATGGTATTTTAATAGATGTAGCTTCACTACCATTTTCTAAATTTAATTCATCTGCAGTGTATTTTAAAACGCTTTCTTTGTTAGATGTTGTTGTATAACCTTTTCTTTTTGCAATTTCCATTATTTTTTTGGTAGATGTAACTACGTTGTGTGGTGCAGATTTATCTTTAACTCTCCAAAAAGAACTTGAACTTTCTGTAATTCCATTAATATTATTCACCTTTAAAGAGGAAATATCAGATTTAGCTTTTGGACTCCATCCATAATGTACATAAATAGCATTATTTTCTAATGCATAATCTAGAAAATAGTGTCTTGAACTTCTAATTGGACCCACTTTTGAAAGATTTGCTCCTTTAAATAATGCCATTAATCTTGTTTGTTGTCCTTCAACAATTATTTCATAAACCATATATGCATCATTTAGGCCACTTTGTGGTCTTGCATTTCCAACGTTGTCTATCATTATAGCAATTGGTCTATCTTCTCCTTTATATATATTAATTTCTTTTTTTGGTTCTTCTTTTTCTATTAATGCCACCAATGGGTTATCTTGTGGAGTAGTTTCATTTGTATTACTTTTATTATACATTTTTAAAAAAATTAAAACTCCTGCTACAATAATTAATAAAATTAATAAGATTACTAAACCTCTTAATTTGTTATTTTTTCTTGCCATTTATTTCTCCTTTTACTTTAAAATATTTTTAAAAATACATCTGCTAGACCATAAATTAATAAAACCGTAACTGTTCCTATAATTGCACCAATAATAACTTCTTTTACTGTTCTTTTTTTAGCCTCAACTCTACTTTCTGCAACTAAAATAGCCATAACTAGTGATAACGTTAAAATAACAATATTATCTGTTGTAATCCATATCATAGTATTTGCTGCAAATGCAATACCTGCTTGTCCGCTAGGCATAAAATTATTCTTTATTAGTTTATGTTTATTAGTTGTACTAGCGGCCTTTAGTGCTACTATTAAAATAATGGTAATAAATATTCCTACAAAAGCTAAATGATTTGGTGTTTCTATTATATTTCTAATAAAGCTTAATCCTATGTCTGTTATTTTATCAAAGAACAAAAAATATGCTACTATAACTGCATTAATTGCAGCAATAACAACTGCTCCAGCTCCTACATCTTTTGCAATTTTTGCTTTAGGATGGTACAAATCTGTATATAAATCTACAACTGTTTCAATAGCTGTATTAATCATTTCTGCAACAATAATTAAAATTACTGTAAACATTAAACATAAAAATTCTGCCCTACTTAAATTAAAAAATAAACTAATAATCATTACAATTACTGCTATTACTAATTGTTTTTTAATGTTTCCCTGTGTTGTTACTGCATAAATAATACCTTTAAAGGCATTTTCCCATGCTTCAATAAAACTGTTATTTTTTAATTTTTTATCTTTTTCTTGTATATTCTCGTCTTTTTTCATAGTATTTTCCTTTATATTATTTTATTTATATATTATTTCTTGTTATATTAATTGAATTTAATATACTTTCTTCTTTTGCTCTCATTTCTTTTTTTTCTTCTTCTTTTATATGATCATATCCCATTAAATGATAAAAACCATGAATAATCATGTAGGCTAATTCTCTGTTAAAACTATGCCCATATTCTTTAGCTTGCTTTTCTACCTTTGGAATTGATATAATTATATCTCCCAAAACTTCACATACTGGAAGTTGTTTTTTATTATGTATAATAGTTTGTAATTCCTCTTTTTCAAACATTGGAAAAGATAATACATCAGTTTCTCTATTAATATTTCTATAAGTATTATTAATATTTTTTATATTAGCTTCATTTGTTAAAATAATATTAATATAAATATTTATTTTATCTAATTTTTCTTCTTTAAATGCTAATTCTAATACACTTTCAGCTAATTTTACATATTCTTCATTTTCCTGAATATCCAAAAAATTTACTTCTAAGAAATTTTTTTTGCATGAATTTGAAGATGAATTTAATGTTTTTTCCATTATTACGTATTATTCCTTTCTTAGGTCACAAACCAGTTTCAAATTTAATTATCTATTTTTGAGTTAAGTTTGCAATACTTTCCTTCCTGTGTTTTGCATGAATTTTTTAAATTTTTCATAGCCCCTAACTCTACTAGTTTCTTTTTATAAGCATCTATTACTAATTTATATTTTACTTCATCTTTAAATACATATTTAAGATCTTTTTTCAAATATAAAATTTCTTTTTGATTTTCTTTACTCTTTTTATCTTTTATTTTTTCTATGCATTTATATTGTTCCCAGAAATTTTTATACTCCTCTCTTTGTTTTGGTTTTTCCCAATATATTTTTGTAGATAAAAGATTAATATTATATTCTTCCATTATTACTAGCCATATTTTATATGCTTTATTAAATTTTTTATTATTTCTAGCATGTACTAGTTCAGAACGAATTTCATTTAATAACTGTTCATAACATTGCTCAGCAATAATTAATGGCAAACTATGTGTAAATAATTTTCTACTAATTGCTAAAATTGTCATTTTCTTTTCAATTATATCTATAGAATCAAGTTTTCCAGCTAAAAATCTAGAATATCTATCATATTGTTCTAAAACTTCTTTTGATATATTGTTTTCTTCTTCTTTTAATTTTATATTAAATATATTTGTAATATATTCTTCAACTGTTTCAAAGACTTTATCATATATTTCATTTTTATCATTAGCAGATGTTTTTAAATAATCTGCTAATTGAATAGAATAGTTCTTAAGAATACCTTTATACAATGTATCCATTTTATTAATATAAAAATTAATATATTTTTTATATAGCTTTTCTTTATTAGAATCCTTTATATTTTCAAAATCTAATTCTAATAAATATTTTTGTTTTCTATATTTGTATTCTAAATATTGAGTTTCTTTTAAGTGTGTAATTATGTAGTATTTTGAAAGTGCATCTTCTTCAAATGGTGTACTTGTTCCATTTTTTACTTTTTTATAAATAGAATCCATTACATATTTATCTATTGATTCTAAATATAATGCAAAAGTTTCTTCATATTTTTTGTTAAGTATTTCTTTTTTTTGTATATCTTCTTCTTCAAAATTATTAAAAGCCTCATATGCTTTTAGTAAGTTCTTTCTTTTTACAGAAATCATCATACTATTAAATCCTACTCTTGTTGGTATTAGTATTTTACTTAAAGTTGTTCCTAACTTTGAAAAAAATGTTTTTTGAGAATATATTCTTAAACTTTTTTCTTCCATATTTATCTCCTTAAAAATTAATTTTTTCTTCAGTTCCAATTGTTTCAAGAACTTCATATGTAAGCTCTATTTCTATTTTGTTTTCTTCTGTTTTGTATACATTAACTATTTTGTTTGTAATTTTTTCTTTATCTATGTTTTCTTCTTCAAATTCTTTTTCTAATTCATCTATTAATATATTCTGTAATTCAACATTTCCGTAAGTAATTTTCTCGTTTACTAATTCTTTATATGTATCTTTTTGTATAGTAATAGGTAGATAAAAATTTGAAAATAATTTTAATTTATTGCTTTTACTTATTGTATCATAATTTTGAAAATTTGGAAGACTTTTATATAAATTTATTTTAAAATTATTAAAAAAAACACTATATCTATTCTTTATGTTACCTGTTTCTTTTGTAACTTCCCTAGTTAAATAAGAACTTTTTCTTTTAGTATACCATACTTTTGCTACTACCTCTCCCTTTGCATGAACATATCTAACGTCTGTATATTTTCCTTCCATATGTCCACCAATCAACTTGGTTCCTATATCTACAATATCTCCTACTTTTACTAATGGGGTTCCTTTTTGTGCTGTAATTTTTGTAATTACACCTTTTTTATTTGAAACTATATCACAGTATTCATCATCATTTATTATTTCTGGTTTTTCTTGAGCTTCAACAATATTTACAATTGCATTAGTTCCTTTTAAATTAATTTCCATCCAAGATATATCATTTCTTTGTAATCTAATATTTGTAATAATATTTTTTGTATTTATTTTACTTTTAAATTTTCCAGCTTTCAACCCATTGTCTTTTAATTGTTGTATTAACTCTTGTTCATTAATTGTATTTGCTCCAATTACTTCTATATTCCAAACAAACATAGAAGAAAAAATAATAATTAATAATGCTAACAATAAAAGAATAATAAACATTTTTCTTTTTTTATACTTGTTAAGTATAAATGGCAACCCTTTTTTACTATTGATTTTTACTCTACATTTTGTTTTTTGAGATATATTTTTTATTATTCTAAAATCACGAATACTAATATTTGCATTTACAGTACTACTATTTATCTTTTTTAAATTCCACAAAAATATTCTTTTACTTGTACAAACATTAATAAATCTTTCTACAAAAAAACCTTCTATACTTATATTTAAATATCCAAACAAGTAATTTAGAAATATTTTTATTAACAAAATTTATCCTCCTTTATTATATTTCTTCAAAATCTATACTATCTATTTTTCCTGTAACTTTAATATCATCATCTGTCATTTGCTCTAATTTTAAATTAAAACCATGAATATTTATTGTTCCTTCAAAAATATTTATTCTTACTAATACTTCTCCATATTCTAAAATATTCTTATAATTTTCTATTATGATTTCATTAAATCCTAAAATTGTTATTTTAACATCTGTAGAAACAACCTCTCTTGGTAATTCTAATAAACTATCCAATTTACTATACTTTTTTTTCTTTTTATTTCTCATATCATCACCTTTTTTATAATAAAAATTGTAATTTGTAGAGATAATTTTATGCTTTTTCAGACTATTTTTGAGCACATTTTTTTCAAAATTAAGCCCTCCAAGCTAACAGGTATTCCCCCGCCTCAAAGG
>CANQZV010000062.1 GCA_947628425.1 uncultured Clostridia bacterium
TTTTGGTAATATCAAGTATTACCGCTTGGTCTCTTAAAGGATTTACTGTTTATTTTTCAATGTACTATGTTCCTTTTTCACATAGGAACTTTTTAAGTATAACATTTATATAATAAAAAGTCAACACTTTTTTGCAAAAAAATTTGATTTTTTATAATAAATATTTTAAATATTTATTATAAAGTTTAAGATTAATTTATTAAATTAAATCTTGTAAAAAAATGTTAACTTTATTCTTGTATAGTTTGATTATCTTTTATACATTAAATTCATTAATAATTCATATGTTTCTTTATGTTTCTTAGCTATTACTTGTAAAATTAATCCTGTAACAAATAATAACAACGCCATTACTAATAAAATATTAGCCACAATTAATGTTGGAAATCTTGGTACTAATCCTGTTTTTATATATTCTGAAAAAATTGGGACTTGTAATACACAAGATATTATTAATAATACTAATGCAATTAAATTAAAAAACATTAATGGTTTATATTCTTTAAATAATATTGCTATTGTTTTTAAAACTCTAAAGCCATCTGAATAAGTATTTAATTTAGATACACTTCCCTCAGGTCTATCTCTATATGTTACAGGAATTTCAACTAATTTATAATTTTTATCTACAGCATGAATTGTCATTTCTGTTTCTATTTCAAAACCTTTAGATAGAACAGGATAACCCTTTACAAATTCTCTACTAAATGCTCTATATCCTGTCATAATGTCTTTTACTTTATTTTTAAATAAGAAATTAATTAAAAATCTTACTATTCGATTTCCAAAGTTATGAAATGGTCTTTTATTTTCTGTAAAATATGTTGAAGAAAGCCTATCTCCAATTACCATGTCTGCTTTGCCTTCTAAAACTAAATCACACATTTCTTTTGCATTATCTGCTGGGTAAGTATCATCTCCATCAACCATTAAATAACAATCGGCATCAATTTGTCTAAACATGCTTCTAATAACATTTCCTTTTCCCTGTTTATACTCATATTTTACAATTGCTCCTGCCTCTTTTGCAATTTCATCAGTATTATCAGTTGAGTTATTGTCATATACGTAAATATCTGCATTTGGTAGTGCTTTTTTATAATCTTCTACTACTTTTTTTATTGTTTTGCTTTCATTATAACATGGTATTAATACTGCTATTTTACTTTTTTCCATTTTCATTCTCCTTTTTATTAATTTCTTTTATAAAGAATATTGTAGTAATAGGCATTGTAAAAATAACTGGCATTGCATATCTAAAATAGTTATTTACTGGTGATGCCAAACAAACTAGTATTGTAACAATGCTTGGTAATAACATTATAATATATTTTTTCTTTTCTTTATTTATAGCAAAATATACAACATATATAATAGTTAAACATGAATTAAAACCTATATTAGATAATAATCCTACTATTGGAATATTTCTAAAGCTTTTTCCATAAGCAATAAGAACTTTTCTTACATTATTTAAGGAATTATAATGATAATTAAAGTTTCCTATTTCATTCAATGTTTTTCGTTCATTGAAATAAATATACCATCTATTATTTGTTGGATAAAAATATGCATAAGTGTTATTTATAAAAGATTGAATATAACAGTCTGGATGTTTTTTCAATCCATTTAACCATACTTTAAAATATTCTTTTAAATCATCTTTAGTAGCATATTTATTATAACTATTTTTTATAGGATCTGCAAATTCAGGATCATATTTTCCGTGCTAATTTATCATATACTAAAATGTTATCTATAACTTCTTTTTCGTGTTGTGTTAATTCTCCTTCATAATTTTTTACATATCTTGCTGTTTGTTGAAAAGGTATAGACAAAGCTTCTCTTATACTTGTATTTGATATTTTAAAATATGGTAAAATTATTTTGTTATATGATTGGTATAACAATATTATTACTAAGAAAATAATTGCCATTTTCTTTGCATTAAGTTTTGTATAAAAAATAGTAAATAATAAAGATATTAATACAACATATATCCCATTATTTCTAACTAATGATATAAGAATCGAAAGAATTACCCACGATACTATTTGTTTTACTGTTACTTTATTTTCTTTATAAAATGTAATAAAATCATATAATTTTATTACATATATAATTATTAATGCAGTATATATTGTGTCTTTAACATCTGTAACTGCATAAAATGGAAACATTGGTACTAAGCTATATATTGCTAATAAAATAAGTCTAATTTTATATGATATATTTATTTTCTTTAAATATTTAATTGTATATGCTAATGATGATGCTAAAATAAGTGTTTGCACTAACGTATATATAAATATTCCTAAATTATCATTTAATAGTGCTTGTCCTATTTTAACGCAAATTCCTAGTAATATTGTGTGTAAAACTGGATGATGATTTGTTATGTTAACATTTGGATCTATTTGTATAATATAATCTGAATATTTTGTATGAATATTAAAAGCTTGTAAAATTTGATAACTTGCATCTGGTGTTAAAATGCCTGGATAAAATGCAATTAAATATATTAACCAGAAAACTAATATTGTTAGAATACTGGTTATAAATGGCTTTTCTTCAAATAATTTAATTATTTTATTTTTATTCTCAGTTTTAGTATTTTCTATATTTATTTTAGAAATTACATTATTTAAAAATTTAAATATAACACTAAATAATACATAGTATCCAATAAAAGCTATAATTGATATTAATATTGTTAACTTATTTTTAAATATTAAATCCCATGTATTTAACTCTTCATAGCTTTTTCCAAATATCATAATAAGTGCAAAAAAAATACTAGTAATTTTTTGCAACCAATTTATTTTAAATTCTTTTTTATTAAAATAACTGTAAAAAAAGATTAAAGCTATTAAAATTATAGAAGAGATTATTGGTGATACAATAAATATATTTGTAATAGCTTTTAATCCTTTTTTATATATTTTTGTATAATTTAATAACAATGCAAATGTTGTTAAAAAACCTAAAATAATGTTAATATATTTTTGTTTTTTCATGTCTGCTTCCTCAAATTTTTTAGTATATAAAGTGTATCCAGTTATAATTAAAAATAATCATACTTTTTAATTTTTTTAATAAATATATATTCCTAGGAAAGTTAAAATAATATATACTATGTAATAACAAATTTGAATTAATACGAATTTTTTTATAAATGTTGAATCATTATTATCTTTTAATAATTCTTTATATCCAAAATATGATAAAACAATTGTAATTACTGTGCATAATTTTGTAAATGCTGTTGTTAAATTAACAATTTCATAACTAAAGATTGTTAAAAGTGAAACAATTGATGCAATAGCTAATGGTAATTGTGTTGCTGTTACTGTAGATATAATATTTGTTAAGCTCTTTTTTTCATTTTTGTTTAATATAAATATAATTACAGAATATACTATAACACCTAAAATAGGTACTAATATTGCTTTTATTACATCTAATAAATTACTAAATACTCTACTAAATCCCCAATAATAAATTGTAGAATATGTTGATTTTATAAATACAGCAATTGTCCATATAACTAATATAAAAATTGCAGTTTTTAAATATTTTGTATCTTCATTTGCAATTTCTTTTATTTTATTAACTGGGTTTTTAAACATTTCTTTTATAAACCCTTTCGTTTTAAGTGTTTCATCTTTAATATTTACATTTTTCACTGTTTCTTTTACTTTTTTAACAGTTTCAGAAGTTTCCTTCTTAATTTCTTCTGCTTGATTTGACATTTCTTCATTATTATCACTCATGCTAATCTTCTCCTTCATTAAAATATATTTCTATTTTATAATTATTCTCTTTTATTGTCAAGTATTATTGTTTTTTTTATTTTGATATGATATACTGATTTTGTTTTGGAGGAAAGAATAATGAAGAATTTTATAAAAAATTGTTTTAATACTATAAAAATGGTTGATTTTAATAAGATTTGGATTACCATTTTTCTTTTTATTTTAATAGGAATTTTATATTTAACTATATTTGCATCAAGATATACTTTTAATCCAATTTTATTAATTGTTTTAATAATTTTTTTTACTTTATTATTAACTATTGTTTTTCTTAAAGTATCTAGAAAATATAAAAATTTATCTAACAAATCAACTTGGATTTTTTATATAAGTATTAGTTTTATTATGATTATTTTAGAATTTATAATAGGCTATTTAGTAAGAACTAATCCTAGTTGGGATTTGGGTATTGTTATAAAATCTGCTAAAGAAATAATCAAATATGGTCATTCAACTACTCAAGCAGGTTATTATATACAAGCTCCTAATAATATTATAATTACTTTTATTATTGCACTTGCACTTAAATTTTTTGCATTTTTTCATATTCATAATGTTAATTTAATAACATTAGCAGTAAATATAGCATTTATTCAGTTAGCTATATTAATGACTTTTAAAACTATTAAATATTTATTTAACAATGTAACAGCATGTTTCTCTCTTGTATTAATGTTACTTTTTATTCCATTATATCCATATGCAACTATATGTTATACAGATACTACAAGCATGTTTTTACCAATTTCTATTTTATATTTATTTATTAAATTTGAAAATACTACAAATTTCAAATTTAAAATTTTATATTCAATTTTATTGGGACTTTTATGCTTTCTATCATTTGGTTTAAAAGTAACTGCTCTAATAGTTTTAATAGCATATGTTATAATATCTATTTTAAATGGTACAATTTTAAAAAAATTAAAATATCTTCTAATTGCTTTTATTACATTTTTTATTATTTTTAAATCATATATATTTTTCATTAATAAGACTAATATTATTGGAATGTCATATGATGAAACGCAAGTAGTTCCTTTTACTCATTTTGTTATGATGGGAATGACAGGAAGTGGTGCTTTTTCTGCAGATGAATGGCAATATACTTTTTCTTTTAAAGACTATAATGAAAGAAAAAATGCAAATATCAAAGTAATAAAAGAAAGACTAGAAAATTACAAAACTCAAGGATATATTAAATTTCTTACAAAAAAAATTAATGAACAAACTTGGGGAGATGGAACTTATGATTTCGAAACAATTTTAAATAGCTACAATGTAGATTATAACTTAGCACATGAATTTCTTTTAGATACTGGAAAATATTTTGTATATATATTCTATTACTGTCAAACATATCATTTTTCTATGTTATTATGTGTTTTAATAGGTTTATACTATTCTTTAAAAAAGAATAGTATAAACTCTTATATAAGAGTTT
>CANQZV010000063.1 GCA_947628425.1 uncultured Clostridia bacterium
TTTATTACATACACTACTTAAGACAATAAAAACATCTGCAACTTCACTTTCTATTGTGTCATAATGATTAATTTTATTTTTATCTATACTCATATTAGTAGCATTTTTTCTTATTGATTTTGCTAGTTCTCCCACTTCTTCTAAAAGTAACAACATTGTTTTTTCTATTTCTTGATTTGCAAATCCCCTAATTTCAATTACTTCTTTTATATATTTTTGTATCTCTTGTAATGTGTTACTTTCATTTAATTCATTCCATAGACTCAATTGACTTTTATTTATAATTTCCATAATTGTTCCCCTAAACTTTATTATTTAATTTATCTTCTATATGTTCTATATCTTCAAATAATATAACATAAAATCCAATTTGTCTTGCCATTTCTACATTCTTTTTAGTATCATCTATAAATAAACTTTCATTTACATTTATTTTATATTTTTCAATTAATTTATAATAAATTTCGGAATTGGGTTTGCTTATATTCTCAAAGCAAGAAAATACTCCTCCATCTGCTTCTTGTATTATATTAAAATTATCTTTTATATAATTATAAGTACTATTCGTTATATTAGAGCATAAATACAATTTATATCCTTTTTCCTTTAATTTTTTATAGTAATCAATTACTTCTTGCTTAGGTGGTAGCATGTATTTTAAATTTTCTTCTTTAAGTATTTCCTCAATTTCTTCTCTATATTCAGGGTTAAAATTTGTTAAATACTTTATTAATTCATTATTATCTATAATTCCATTTAGGCAATCTCTCCACTTTGTATTGTGAAATATAATATCATTTAAAATTTTTCTTTTATTCTCTGAAATATCAATTTTATCTAAATAAGTTTTAGAATTGTAATCAAACAAAACTCCACCTATATCAAATATTATATTTTTTATCATAACTTCCTCTCCAAACTATATTTTATAGAAAAATTATTTTTTAATTTTCCATCTCAATATACTTTTCTAAAATTTTTCTATCTCTTAAAACAATAAATTTGGTGTGGTAAACTGATTCGTATTTTGAAGCAATTAATTTATCATATGATTCTGTTATTAATTTTAGTGCTTTTTCAGGAGTTTCCCATATTAATTTTGCTCCTTCATCTTTTTCCTTCTCTGTCACATTTAATTGTTTTGTATCTTTTAAAATCTTTCCTACAAATACATAAGATATTTGTTTAAAATTATCTAATGTTTTATATTCTTCTGTTGTTCCTAATTCTTTTACAATTTCAACTGTACATCCAGTTTCTTCTAGCACTTCTCTTTTAAATGCTTATTCTGGTTTTTCTTTTCCTTCTAAACCACCACCAGGTAATTTATATTCATTTTTGTTACTTTTATTAAATACTGCAATTTTTCCATCTTCTCTTACAACTATTCCTCTTGCACCTAATCTTAATCTAGGATTATCCATTTTTACTGATACTTCTTTTATTTCTTCAATAGATATAATCTTTGAAACCATATCAAATTCAAGTATTACATGCTTTCTTTTAGTTGTAATAATGTCACACACTCCACATGATTTGTATATGGGAACAAATCTATTGGCTGTATTTCTTTTATTTCATAATTATCTTTTAGTTTTCCTAAGTCTCTTATTAATGTTGCTGGATTACAACTAATATAAATTATTTTTTTTGTTTTTATTTTCATAATATTTTCTATTGTTTTATTATCCAAACCTTTTCTTGGTGGATCTACTACTATTACATCTGGAACTATTTTTTCTTTTTGAATTAATGTTTCAAATACAATTTGTGCATCTCCTACATAATATTTTATATTGGTAATATTATTTAATTTACAATTTTCTTTTGCATCTTCTATTGCTTGCTTTACTATTTCAATGCCATACACATGCTTTGCTTTTTTTGCCATAAATATACCAATTGTTCCAATTCCACAATATAAGTCTATTACTGTTTCTTTACCTGTTAACTCTGCATAATTTACTGCTAGCTGATATAACTTTTCTGTTTGCATTGGATTAATTTGGTAAAATGATAACGGTGATATTTTAAAAATATAATTTTCTAATTTATCATAAATATATCCGTTTCCATACAAATTAATATTTTTATTTCCTAATATAACATTTGTATTTTTAGTATTAATATTTTTAACAATTGTTTTTATATTAGGAAATTTTGTTATGATTTTTTTTACCAATTCTTTTTCTTTTGGTATATTTTCTCCATTAATTACTAATACACACATTATTTCACCTGTTTTTATTCCTACCTTTATCACAATGTGCCTTACTAATCCTTTTTGTGTATTTTCATCATATATGGTTATTTTTTGTTCTTTTAAAATAGTACAAATATATTTAGCAATTTTCTGTGACTCTTTATTTTGAATCATACAATCTTCTATTTGAATTACTTCATGTGTTCTTTTAGCATAAACACCAATTATTGGATTATTATCTTTATCTACTCCCACTGGATATTGTGCTTTATTTCTGTAATTATATGGATCTTCCATTCCTATTGTTTCTTTTACAATTACTTTATTTTTTAAATTTTTATTTACTAAGTTTTTTACTATTTCTGTTTTTAATTTCAAAGTATCTTCATAGAGAATATGTCTTAAATTACATCCTCCACATCTTTTATAAGTAATACAATCTATTTTATTATTTCTAGTGTTAGAAGTAGAAATAAACTCTATTATTTTTCCAAAAGCATGAGAAGAATTTACTTTTACAATTATTATTTTTACTTTTTCACCTTTTATTGCACCAGGAATAAATATAGTAAAATTATTAATTTTTGCGATTCCTTCTCCTTCATATCCATTATCTATTACATCTACTATATATTCTTCATTTTTTTTAATAAATATCTTATCCAACTCAATACCTCCAGTTTATAAATATATATTACTATAAGAATAATATATTTTCAACTTTATTTTACTACAATTTTATTAAAATTGTTGACACCTATTTTGTTTTGTGTTAATATTATTATTGTTAAATAAAATCAAATGCGGATGTGGCGGAACTGGCAGACGCGCTGGTCTTAGGAACCAGTGTCAACGACGTGGGGGTTCAAGTCCCTTCATCCGCACCAATCTGGGTGTTTTTATGAGATTTAGTGTTCTATAAAAACATCTTTTTTTATAGAATGTTATAGTTTATTTTAATTTATTGAAAAAATAAATAATGAAATAACAGTATTTGACAAGATTTGATAATCTGTGTATAAATAAATATAAGAAATGACAAGTCCACAAACGTGATTTTACTGAATTAAATAAAACTCACATGTAAATCGTCAAATTTACAGATGTGAGTTTTTTTTATTGTATATTACTTTTATAATTATAAAAAATTTAAGTTAATATAATAAATTGAATTTTATAGAATAAGTTTTAAAATATTAAAATATTTATCGATATTTTGCTAAAACAAATAACATCTAGAAATCTTTGTTTATAACATTATTATTTGTTATTAATTAGTCTTTATGTTGGTATTCATAGCTAGAACACATAGATTCATCACATTTTTTAGTATCACAATCTGGTATTGGAGCTACCACAATTTGTTTTAATTCACACATTTGTTGTTCACAATTATTATATTTACAACTTTCTACTGTACAATTTATTTTTTGTTTATCATCCATAATTAAACCTCCTAAAATTTCGTTTACTTTTATTATGTACTAATTTTACATTTTTATACTTCTCTAAAATTTTTATGAAATTTTTTTATTTATATAAATATTTAAAACATCATACGTTTTTTAAATTTTATATAAATACAACGTTATTAAAATTAGATTTCTTTTATTATTACTCCTATCTTTTATCTAAAGTTATTCATTTTTTATGTTACTTTATTAGTTTTTCAATTATGTATTTTTTTCTAGTATTTTTCTTATATTATTTGTTACCATGTAAAAAAAGAACCACTATAATTTTCATACATTTATTTACTGTATTTATTTTTCAAGATTTTTCAAATTTATTGACATTTATAATAATTATTATTTATAATAATTATTATAACTTTATGTGAGGAGAATAATTTTTTTATGAAACATTTAAAAAGAATTTTGGTAATAATATTAATTATTTTTATTGTTTTTTTATTATATGATATCTACTTAAAGTTAAAAGAAGATAATATAAATATAGATTTTTCCATGTTTTTAGGTACTTATAATAGTATTATTAATGTTAGTATGCCTGATGATGAGAATATTAATACTTCTATAATTAATAGTAATAATGCATCTACTAATTTACAAAATATTCCTTCTAACCATTTTTACTACAATCAATTAGATAATAATGGAAAAATAATTTATAATGCATTAGAGGAAAATATTCCTAATTTAAAATTAACAAATTATAAAATAAATTTTTCAAAACAATTTAATACGTTATTACACCAGTCTAACGGTAGTAAAATGTTAGAAAAAGGCTTTCAATCTGCAATAGATGCTTTTTCTTATGACCATCCAGAATTATTTTATATTGATATATCAAAAATAATGTTGCATACTACATCAAAATCTTTTGGAAGTATTACTACTTATGATGTTTTTATTAGTCCAAAAGATAATACTAATTATTTATATAGTGAATTTTATCCTGAGGAAAAGTTGGAAAAATCAATTAATCAAGTAAATAAGATAAGAGATTCATTTATAAATGGAGCAACAGGAAATAATTATAATAAAGTTCTTCAAGTGCATGATACTCTCATTAATATGATCGAATATGATACAAGTTACTCTAAAAATAATACTTATAATATATATGGAGCTCTAATAGAAAATAGCGTGGTTTGTGAAGGTTACGCAAAAGCATTTAAATATATATTAGACGCATTAGATATACCATGCATTTTAGTTTCTGGAACTGGAACAAATTCTAATGGAGATACTGAAGCACATATGTGGAATTATGTTCAAATTAATAATTCATGGTATGGTGTAGATGTAACATGGGATGACCCTATAATTGTAGGAGGATTTATAAAAAATACAATTAATCATAATTATTTTTGTAAGGGTTCTAATACTTTTAACTCATCCCATATAATTAGCAATAAAATATCTTCTGATGGAATAGAATTTTCTTACCCAGAGTTAAGTATAAACGATTATAAAAAATAAAAGACGACAAAAGTGAGGCTGCTGAAAAAGTAGCACAAAAAAATAGTGAATTAGAAAATAATTTTTCTAATTCACTATTTTTTATATTAAA
>CANQZV010000064.1 GCA_947628425.1 uncultured Clostridia bacterium
TTCCAAAAAACATATAAATATTTATAATTGACAAATTCAATAAAAAAAGCTATAATAAATGATAAATAAATTAAAGGAGAATAAAATGATAGCAAAGTATTGGAAAAAAATTGGATTAATTATTTTAATAATATGTTGTCTATTCAATATAGTTTCAAAAATAGTAAAAAGAACTACTTTAAAAGAACAATTAATTCAAACAGTACAGTATATAATAAATAAAGATAAATAAATTGAAAGTTATTGCAAAAAATACAGTTAAATACTTGAAAAAAATATAATAATATGTTAAAATATTTAACAGTATTTTTTAAAAAAGCAAGAAAGAGGTGAACATATTATGAAAGACGGAATACATCCAGAATTTACAGATGCAACAATTACATGTGCATGTGGTAATGTAATGAAAACAAAATCTACAAAAAAAGATATGAAAGTTGATGTTTGTTCAAAATGTCATCCATTTTGGACAGGTAACTTAAAACAAAAAACAACAGGTGGTAGAGCAGATCAATTTAAAAAGAAATATGGAATTCAATAAAATTAAAATATTAAGAGGCTGTTCCAAAATAATAAAAACAAAAATAAATATCCAAATTAGAATAAAAATATAGAGTATTTTACTATATAAATGGTACAACATTCTATATTTTTTATTATTTATTACTAAAAGTGGTTGCTTATTTTTTAAAATTCTATTTTTGGATAGCCTTTTTTTGCATAAATATGTTAAAATAAATAACATATTGGAGGAAGCTAAGTGATAGAAAAAGAAGAAATAAAAATTCAAAAAGAATATATAAAAAAAGTAAAAAAATTAAATGAAGGTAAAAATCTAAAATATTATATATTAACAATGGGATGTAGTTTAAATGAAAATGATTCTGAAAAAATTTGTGGAATGCTAGAAGAAATGAATTATATAAAAACAGAAGAACCAACAAATGCAAATATAATTATATTTAATACATGTTGTATTAGAGAAAATGCAGAAGATAAACTATTTGGAAAATTGGGTGAAATGAAAAAAATTAAAATAGATAATAATTCTATTATAGCAATTGGCGGATGCATGACACAAGAAAAACATATAATAGAAAAACTAAATAAAAGTTACCCATATGTAGATATTATTTTTGGAACACATACTCTTCATAAATTACCAGAGAATATTAGTAAGTTATTAGAAAATAACACAAAAATAGAAGATGTTTTAGATATTGATGGAAAAATATATGAAGATATACCTATAAAAAGAAATGATGCAGTAAAAGCCTCTGTTACAATTATGAATGGATGCAATAACTTTTGCAGTTATTGTATAGTTCCATATGTTAGAGGTAGAGAAAGAAGCAGAAAGCCAGAAGACATATTGAAAGAAATTAAAAAATTAGCAGAAGATGGATATAAAGAAATTATGCTTCTAGGGCAAAATGTAAATTCCTATAATGGTGGAATTGAATATAATTTTTCTAATTTACTAATAGATATTAACAAAATAAATGGAATAGAAAGAATTAGATTCATATCTCCACATCCAAAAGATTTTACAGATGATGTAATAGACGCTATAGCAAAATGCGAAAAAGTTTGCAAAGTAATTCATTTACCACTTCAATCAGGAAGTACAAATGTATTAAAAGCAATGAATAGGAAATATACCAAAGAGCAATATTTATCATTAGTAAAAAAAATGAAAGATAAAATACCAAATATTGCTTTTACTACAGATATTATAGTAGGCTTTCCAGGTGAAACGGAAAAAGACTTTAAAGATACTTTGGATGTAGTAAAAAAAGTAAATTTTGACCAAGTTTTCATGTTTATTTATTCACGAAGAGTTGGTACTGTTGCAGATAAAATGGAAAATCAAATTCCAGAAGAAATAAAACATGAAAGATTTAATAAATTAAAAGAATTAGTTGAAAAGCAAATTGAAGAAAACAATAATAAATATATTGGAACAGTTCAAAAAATATTAATAGATGGAACTAGTAAAACTAATAAAAATACTTTAAGTGGAAGAACAGATAGTAATAAAATTGTTGTTATTGAAGCAGATAATAAATATATTAATCAAATAGTTAATGTTAAAATTACAGAAAATTGTATATGGTATTTAAAAGGAAAAATAATATAGAAATTTATAAAAATAATTAGTTTTCAAATAGAGAGGAGTAATAAAAATGGCAGAATACTCACCTATGATGCAACACTATCTTGCAACAAAAGAACAATATAAAGATTGTATATTATTTTATAGATTAGGAGATTTCTATGAAATGTTCTTTGACGATGCCATTACAACATCAAGAGAACTAGAACTTACATTAACAGGAAAAGATTGTGGACAAGAAGAAAGGGCACCAATGTGTGGAATTCCATTCCACGCAGCAGAGGTATATATATCAAGACTAATTGAAAAAGGATATAAGGTTGCAATATGTGAACAATTGGAAGACCCTAAACTAGCAAAAGGAATTGTAAAAAGAGATGTAATAAGAGTTGTAACCCCAGGAACAGTAATAGAATCTAATATGCTTGATGAAAAGAAAAATAATTATATTATGTCTGTATATAAAAATGGATTATATTTTGGTATGGCTGTTTGTGACATATCAACAGGAGATTTTTTTGCTACTCAAATAAAAGAAACAAATAATTTTTCAATATTATTAGATGAAATATCAAGATATACTCCAGCGGAAATCGTTGTTAATAATATGCTTTTTGAAACTATAGAAGAAGTAAATAAAATAAGAGAAAGATTTGAATGCTATATATCTAAATTAACAGAAGAAGAATATGAAAATGAATATAATGCAATTTATGAAAATTACTCTATAGATTATAATGGAAAAGAATTAGAAAATAAAGAAGATAAACTATTAGCTATTATAGCAGCCAATGGTTTAATGGCATATTTTAATGACACTCAAAAAATAAAATTAGAACATATTAATAAAATTCATATATATAATACTACTAAATATATGTCATTAGATATAAATACAAGAAGAAATTTAGAGCTGACAGAAAAAATGAGAGATAAATCTAAAAAAGGAACTTTATTATGGGTATTAGATAAAACATCAACATCAATGGGAGGAAGGCAGTTAAGAAGATGGATTAATGATCCATTAGTAGATATATCAGAAATTAATAGTAGACTAGATTCTGTAAAAGAACTAAAAGATAATATTATACTAAAAGGAGATATTGTTGATTCTTTAAAAAGAGTTTATGACATTGAAAGACTAATCGGAAAAATTTCTTATGGAAATGCAAATGGAAGAGATATGATTTCTTTAAAAAATTCTATAGCTCAACTTCCAAATTTAAAAAACATTCTATCAAAAGCAGAATCTAAAATGCTAAAAAGCTTATATGAAGAATTAGATGAATTAAAAGATATATATGAACTAATTAATCAATCAATTGTGGAAGAACCACCAATTTCTGTTAAAGATGGTGGACTAATTAAAATTGGATACAACAAAGAAGTAGATGAATATAAAGAAGCTACAACAAATGGTAAGAAATGGATTGTAGAGTTAGAAGCATCAGAAAAAGAAAAAACAGGAATTAAAAACTTAAAAGTTGGATATAACAAAGTATTTGGATATTTTATAGAAGTTACAAAATCATACTTATCACAAGTTCCAGATACTTATATAAGAAAACAAACATTAACAAATGCAGAAAGATACATAACAGAAGAATTAAAAGAATTAGAAGAGAAAACATTAGGAGCACAAGAAAAATTAATAGATTTAGAGTATAAAATTTTTCAAGACATTAGAAATAAAATATCAAATCAAATAAAAAGAATACAAAAAGCTGCTTATGTAGTCTCAACGCTAGATGTATTAGCTTCATTTGCTACTGTAGCAACAGACTTGAATTATTGTATGCCAATTGTAGATAATAGTGGAGAAATAGATATAAAAGGAGGAAAGCATCCAGTAATAGAAAAGATGCTACCATTTGGAAGCTTTATTGAAAATGATACTTATTTAAATAAAGAATCAGATAGGTTAGGAATTATAACAGGACCAAATATGGCAGGTAAATCTACATATATGAGGCAAGTCGCATTAATTACATTAATGGCACAAATAGGAAGTTTTGTTCCAGCAAGCTATGCAAAAATAGGAGTTGTAGATAAAATATTTACAAGAGTAGGAGCATCAGACGATTTAAGTATGGGGCAAAGTACATTTATGGTTGAAATGATGGAGGTAGCTAACATACTAAAAGAAGCAACAAATAATAGTCTAGTAATACTAGATGAAATAGGAAGAGGAACATCAACTTATGACGGATTATCTATTGCGTGGGCAGTTGCAGAATATATAGCAGATAAAGAAAAATGTGGAGCAAAAACTCTATTTGCAACGCACTATCATGAACTAACAGAATTAGAAAGTAAAATAGAAGGAGTAAAAAATTATTCTATTGCAGTAAAAGAAAAAGGTGAAGATATTATATTCTTAAGAAAAATAATAAAAGGTGGAACAGACGAAAGTTATGGAATACATGTTGCAAAACTAGCAGGTGTACCAAAAGAAGTATTAAAAAGTGCAAATACAATTTTAAAAAGTTTAGAAAGAAAAAAAATTACAGTAGGAAATGGAAATACATCTGAAAAAGAAAATAAAAAAATAGTATCTGGGCAATTAGATATGTATAATTATAAATTAGCAGATATTGCACATGAACTAGACAAAATAAATATAAATGAATTAACACCAATAGATGCATTAAATATATTAGAAAAACTAAAAGAAAGCGTATCATAAGTGAAAAAAGGGAAAAAGGTGGAAAAAGGGACGGTTCTCTTTTCCATTTTTTGAAAAACAAGTTAATATTCTGCAAGAAATCTAGCTTTTTGGCTAGATTTTTGTATAATAGGAAAATTTTGTTAAAAATATTGAAAATAAATATTGACAATTAATAATAAATTATATAAAATAAATACATCAAATAAATGTATTAATATTTACTTATTGAATTATTGATAATTTAATTGTAGCGGTTGGCGTTTTCGCCAAACCTACTACATAAGAGGAATACCAAAAATAAAAAACAAAAGAGGGAGAAAAGTATGAAGCTTATAACTGTTGGTGCTGTAGA
>CANQZV010000065.1 GCA_947628425.1 uncultured Clostridia bacterium
TCAAAAATCTGCAAACCCTTTATTTATGCGTTTTTTCCACAACAGTTCTTGTATTTCTTCCCACTTCCACATGGACATGGATCATTTCTTCCGACTTTTGGTCCTTCATTTCTAATTGGTTCTTTATTAGTTGTAGTATTATCTATTCCATTTATGTTTTCTAATGATGCATTCGTTATTTCTACTGTCTCTTTTCTTCTCATATTGTTTGCTTTGTGAACATTTAATATAATTCTTACTACATCTTCTCTTATTGCTTCTATCATAGCATCAAACATATCAGAACCTTCTATTCTATACTGAACAACAGGGTCTTTTTGACCATATGCACGAAGTCCTATACCATCTTTTAATTCATCCATTGCATCTATATGATCCATCCATTTTTCGTCAACAACTTTAAGCATAACTATTCTTTCTAGTTCTCTAAATTCTTTTTCTCCAACTTCTCTTTCTTTTTCTTCATACTTATTTAATGCTTTTTCTTTTAATTCAGTTGTTAATTTTTCTTCATCTAATTCATTATCATTTAATGATTCTATATTTTCTATTCCAAAAATTTCTTTTATTTGGAGTTTTAATCCTTCTACATCTATATTTTCACCTTCTGGAACATTTGCATACATTTTTATTAAATCTTCTGCAACTCCAGATATCATATTTAAAATACTTTGTTTTAAATTTTTACCATCAAGTACTTCTCTTCTTTGAGCATAAATTAATTCTCTTTGTTGATTCATAACATCATCATATTGTAATACATTTTTACGAATACTAAAGTTTTTACCTTCAACTTTCTTTTGTGCACTTTCAACTGTTTTAGATAAAATTTTGTGTTGTATAGGCATGTTTTCATCCGCACCTAGAGTATTATATACTTTCGTAATCATGTCTCCGCCAAAAATCTTCATTAAATCATCATCTAATCCAATGTAAAATCTTGATTCACCTATATCTCCCTGTCTACCACTACGTCCACGCAATTGGTTGTCAATTCTTCTTGACTCATGTCTTTCTGTTCCTATAATTTTTAAACCACCAGCATTAATTACTTTTTCTCTTTCTTGTTCAATTTCTTTATCATATTTTTCTTTTAACTCTTTAAATAGCTTTCTTGCTTTTAATATATCCTCATCATCTGTTTCATTAAATGAATTTGCTGCTTCTATCATTGTTTCTGAATATTTATTCTTTCTCATTTCTTCTTTTGCTAAAAATTCACTATTTCCACCAAGCATGATATCTGTACCACGACCTGCCATGTTAGTAGAAATAGTTACGGCTCCAAATTTACCTGCCTGTGCAATAATTGCAGCTTCTTTTTCATGATATTTAGCATTTAATACTTGATGCTTAATTCCTTCTTTATTTAAAATATTACTTAATCTTTCAGACTTTTCTACAGATACGGTACCAACTAAGACCGGTTGACCTTTTTTATTACTTTCTTTAATATCTTCAACTACAGCTTTAAATTTTGCATTTTCATTTTTATAAATAACATCATCATTATCTTTTCTAATCATTGGTTTATTTGTTGGTATAGCAATAACATCTAAATTATAAATTTCTTGGAATTCATTTTCTTCTGTCATAGCAGTACCTGTCATACCAGATAATTTGCTATACATTCTAAAATAATTTTGGAATGTAATAGTTGCAAGTGTTTTTGATTCATCAGCTATTTTTACTCTTTCTTTAGCTTCAATAGCTTGGTGTAATCCATTATTGTATCTTCTTCCATACATAATTCTTCCAGTAAATTCATCTACAATTAACACTTCTCCATCTTTAACAATATAATCTATATCTTTTTTCATAATTCCATTTGCACGTAATGCTTGATTTATATGATGTACTAATTCTGAATTATCTAGATCATTTAGATTTTCTACTCTAAATTCTTCTTCTGCCTTTTTTATTCCTTTTTGTGTTAGAGATGCTGATTTTGCTTTTAAATCTATTATATAATCATATTTTTCATTATCTTCTGCTTGTTCTTCGTCTTTAATGTCTTCTTCTACAATAACTTTTGGTTGTAATTTTTTTACAAAGCTATCTGCTTTTTTATATAATTCTGATGATTTATTAGCTCTACCAGAGATAATTAATGGTGTACGAGCTTCATCTATTAGTATACTATCAATTTCGTCTACGATAGCATAATTTAAATCTCTTTGAACAGCTTGTTCTTTATAAATAACCATATTGTCTCTTAAATAATCAAATCCAAATTCATTATTTGTTCCATAAGTTACATCTGCTGCATATGCTGCTCTTTTTTCATCTGCTTCCATTCCACTAATACATAGTCCTACTGTTAAACCTAAGAATTTATATAATTTTCCCATCCATTCACTATCTCTTTTTGCAAGATAATCATTAACTGTAATAACATGTACTCCTTTACCTGTTAATGCATTTAAATAAACTGGTAATGTGGCTACTAACGTTTTTCCTTCACCTGTTTTCATTTCTGCAATTCTACCTTGATGTAAAATTATTCCACCAATTAATTGAACATCAAAATGTTTCATACCTAAAACTCTTTTAGATGCTTCTCTAGCTACTGCAAAAGCTTCTGGTAAAATATCATCTAAAGTTTCTCCTTTAGCCAATCTTTCTTTAAATTCTGGTGTTTTTTCTTGTAATTCTTTATCAGACAAGTTTTCCATTTGTGGCTCTAAATCATTTATTTTTTTTACTAATGGCATAACTCTTTTAACTTCTTTTTCACTATATGTCTTAAATAATCCCATTGATAAACCTCCTTGAATATTTTAACATAATGTACTATATCACTATTTTTTATAAAAGACAACATAAAATATAAAATTTATTACTTTTTTTTATATTATTATTGACTTTTTGATATTATAAATATATAATTCATATAATTTTTATGAAAAAAATATCTCTAATTTAAACTCAAAGGTTTTAAATCATGAAAAAGACCACATATATAAATTATTTTTAAAAATAACTTATATATGCGGTCTTTTTATTTAATAAAAGTTTAGTAAAAATATTACAATAATTATTATAATTGCACATACCTTTGCTATTTTTGATTTAGTGCAATTAGTTTACCTATACAAGAACAAAGTGCTTAAATGCACTTTGTTCAATTTTATTATTTAATTTGCTTCATAACTTCTTCAGCAAAGTTTTCTTCTTTTTTTTCAATTCCTTCGCCCTTTTCAAATCTAGCAAATCTTAAAACATTTGAATTTTTTGATATTAATAGATCTTTAATTTTCATATCTGGGTTTTTTACAAATTCTTGTTCTACTAAACAAATTTCACTGTAGAATTTTCCTACTCTACCTTGTACAATTTTTTCTGCAATTGCTTCTGGTTTTCCTTCGTTTATTGCTTGTGCTTTTAATATTTCCATTTCTTTTTCTAGTCTTTCAGCTGGTACAGATTCTCTATTTAAGAATTCAGGTTTTGCAGCAGCTACTTGCATGCAAATATCTTTAGCAAATTCTGAATCTCCATTGTCTAATTCTACTAGAACACCGATTTTACCATCTCCATGAATATATTTTTCAATCAATCCAGTTCCTTCAAATCTTTCAAATCTTCTAATAGTCATATTTTCTCCAATTTTGGCAATTTTATCTGTTAATACTTCATTAACTGTTTTTGTTTCATCTTTAATTGATTTTTGAGATAATAAATTTTCAACATCTGATGGATTTTTTTTAGCAATTTGTTCAGCAACATCTTGAACAAAATTTCTAAATTCTTCATTTTTAGCAACAAAATCCGTTTCTGAGTTTACTTCAACAATTGCTCCTATTTTTTTATCATCTGATACATATGCAGAAACAATTCCTTCTGCAGCAATTCTATCAGATTTTTTAGCAGCTTTTGCAATTCCTCTTTCTCTTAATAATTCAATTGCTTTTTCCATATTTCCGTCAGTTTCTGTTAAAACTTTTTTACAGTCCATCATACCTGCTCCAGTTACTTCTCTTAACTCTTTTACTTGACTCGCTGATATCATTTTTTTCCTCCTTAAAATTATATTTATATATTTTTTTAGGGTAAAACTCCGTACTTACAATAAGCAAGGTTGGAGCCTTACCCTACACATTTTATTTATAATATTCGTTATTCTTCTACAACTGCTTCGTCTTCTTCATTAGCAGCTACTTCTTCAATACTCTGGTTTTGTTCTTCAGGTTTCTCTGTTATGCTTAATTCCAAAGCTTCTCCTTGTTTTCCTTCTATGCATGCATTTGCAATTACTTCTGCTATTAATTTTACAGAACGAATTGCATCATCATTTCCTGGGATAACATAATCAATATTTTCTGGACTACAGTTAGTATCTACTAAACCAACAACTGGAATACCTAATTTTTTAGCTTCTAAAATTGCTATACTTTCTTTTTTAGGATCTACAATAAATAAAACTCCTGGTAATTCTTCCATATTTTTAATTCCACCTAAATTAGTTTCTAATTTAAGCATTTCTTTTTTTAATTTAATTACCTCTTTTTTAGGTAGAACTTCAAAAGTTCCATCTTCTTCCATTGTTTCTAGTTTTTTAAGTCTTTCAACTCTTGTTCTAATTGTTTTAAAATTAGTTAACATTCCTCCTAACCATCTTTGATCAATATAGAACATTCCAGAATTTATTGCAGCTTCTTTCATACATTCTTGTGCCTGTTTTTTAGTACCTACAAATAATACTGATTTTCCTTCTTCTACTTGTTCTTTAACAAAAGCATATGCTTCGTCAATTTTCTTTGATGTCTTTTGTAAATCGATAATGTGAATACCATTTCTAGCTTGAAAAATATATTCAGCCATTCTAGGATCCCATCTTCTAGTTTGATGTCCAAAATGAACACCTGCTTCTAGTAATTGTTTCATTGCAACTACTGCCATTTTAAATTCCTCCTTTTA
>CANQZV010000066.1 GCA_947628425.1 uncultured Clostridia bacterium
AAAAGTTGACAAAATTTTAAGCCTATATTTCAAGACTTACAGACGATAGTTTTATTAAGTTAATGTCAAACTACGGAAATTGTATATAACGATTTAAAAAATGAAAAGTTTGAAAAGTAAAAATCAGGGTATTTTATATCTTACAATTATGCATTCCTAAATAGATTAATACAAAAAATAAGGAAAATAGAATATTTAATATATCAATCTATAACATAAAAAAATCTAGTTGACATTTTTTAAAATTAATTATATACTTACTGTATTATTAAAATAGGAGAATAACATGAAAAAAGGTAATAAATTTTTTATAACATTTTTTATTATTTTAGTAATATCCATTATAATAGGTTGTATTAAAATTAATGCTGAAACTATAGGTATTGTTACTGAAATTACTGTAAATGTTAGAAAAGAAGCTTCAATTGACTCGGATATTATTATGTATGTTACTCAAGATGATAAAGTAGAAATATTAAGTAAAACTGGTGATTGGTACAAAATTAATTTTAAAAATACTGAGGGATATATATATTCAGATTATATTAAATTACAAGATGAAGATAAAATAGCAAATAATGAAGAGCAACAAAAAACAATAGAATCTGAAAATGAAGAAGTTACTAAAACAATAGAACCAAAATTATTATTACAAAAAGATATAGGAGTTAGAATAACACCAAATATATCTTCTAGTATTATTTATACAACAAGTTCAAACACAAATGTAGAGTTGCTAGAACAAATAAATGGATGGAGTTACATTTCCATTAATAATATATGCGGTTGGGTTAGAAATGATAAACTTCAAGAATCAATACAAGAGGAAAATAATGAAATAAAAGAAAAGGATACTACAAAGGAAAATAAAGAAGAAATAGCATATGTAAAATATAACGATGTTAATTTAAGAAAGGAACCTTCAACAGATTCTGGTGTTATAGAGAAACTTAAATTGAATACACAAGTTACAGTAATTGAAAGTGTAGATACAGTTTGGAATAAAGTGAAAGTAAATGAAAATATAGGTTATATTTCTAAAGATTTATTGGCTAATGAAAAGCAAAATGAGCAAGTAGATGAAGAAAAAACAAATACAGATACAACTTCAAGAGATGGTCAAACAGTTAATAGAGAAACAGTAGCTTCTCAAGAGGAAGTAAAAAAAGAAGAAACTTACGAAGAAAAAACTACAACTAAGAAAGAAGAAAATAAAACAACAACATTTGTTCAAACAACTAAAGGAGAAGAAATTGTAAATTATGCAAAAAAATTTTTAGGATATAAATATGTATATGGAGGGGCATCTCCTGAGACTGGATTCGATTGTTCAGGTTTTACGTCTTATGTATATGCACATTTTGGGTATAGTATATCAAGATCATCAGTAGAACAAGCAAATTGTGGAACAAAGGTTAATAAAGAAAATTTACAACCTGGAGATTTAGTAATTTATAAAAATACATCATTAACTAGAATAGGTCATGTAGGAATATACATAGGAAACAACCAAATGATACATGCTTCAGAACCTGGTGTTGGTGTTATTATTACCGATATAGATTCAAAAGCACATAATTATCCAAAAAGATATGTAATGGGGAGAAGAATAATATAATAAGGGAGCAGAAGGAGGACTTTTGAAAAGGCCAATTTTAGCTGTTACGTTAGGTTTTATACTAGGTATAATATGGGGACTATATTTTAATATAGTCCTTTTTCTTTTTATAGGATTTGGTATATATATATTAAAAATAATATTACATAATAAAAATATAAATGTAATCAGAATTATAAACGTTTTTATTACTAAAATTATTATTGCATTATTTTTTGTATCTTTTTTAATAGGAATTACTTATATTAAGTATTTAGAAAAAAATTATGAACATATTTATAACTCTTTATATACTGTAAAATGTGTAGGTACAATTATTAGCGAAAAAAATGAAAAAGAATATAACTATACATATAAAATTAAAGTGAAACAGATTAATGGAAAAAATATAGGTAACAAAACTTTTTTCTTATCTTTAAAAAAGCAAAAAAATCAAACTTTTATTAAATATGGAGACAAAGTTTATTTTGAAGGAGAATATATTAAACCAGAGAAACAAAAAAATTATAAAGGCTTTAACTATTGTCAATACTTAAAAACACTTAATATATATGGAACAATAAATGTAAATAATATTAAAGTAATAGATGAAAATAATTTAAATGTTATTTTACTTATTTCCAATAAATTAAGAACACAAATAATTAATAATATTAATAAAATAATTCCAGAACAATATAAAGGAATTTTTTTAGGATTATTATTAGGATATACAAATTACATAGAAGATAATGTAAAAGAAAATTTTTCAATAAGTAGTTTATCACATTTACTAGCAGTTTCTGGAACTCATATTGCTTATATTATTTTAAGTTTTAGTTTATTTTTAAAAATATTAAAAGTACCAAAAAAAATTAATAAATTTCTGTTATGTATTATATTAATATTTTATTTATTTATAATTGGCTTTCCAGCATCTGCTACAAGAGCGGTAATTATGGCAATTATAAGTAGTATGCAATTTATTTTATATAGAAAGCAAGATATAGCTACTACAATAAGTTTTTCTGCTTTACTTATTTTATTATTTAATCCGTATAAAATACTAGACATTGGTTTTTTACTATCGTTTTTTGGTACAATTGGAATTATTATTTTTGTAAATAAAATAATAAAAGAAAATGAAACAAAACATAATAGAATAATAAATAATTTTAAAAGTATATTTATAGTAACAATTTCGGCTCAAATAATGTTATTTCCAATATTATTATATTATTTTAATACAATTTCATTTACATTTATACTTTCAAATTTAATGGTAGGATTAATTATAGGTCCTATAATTATGATAGGGTTAATAATTATTTTAATTTCTATTATTAATGTATCTTTTACAACTATATTTGTTCAAATGGAAAATTATTTACTTTTCATTTTATTAAAAATCACAGAAATAATTTCTAAAATACCATTATCAAGAATTTATTTTATAACGCCCAAAATTCCAATAATTATTTTATATTACATTGTTATATTTTCTATATTTATAATTTATTCTATTAGAAATTCTAATAGAATATTTCTGAAATATAAAATAGAAATAATAACTAAAAAACTTATAAATAATATCATAAATAATAAATTTAATATTTTTATTATATTTTTAATAATCATATTAATATCTAATGTATTTAGTAGAAACTTCAAATATTTAAAAATATATTTTATTGATGTTGGACAAGGAGATAGTTGTTTAATTGTTACGCCAAATAATAAAAAAATTTTAATAGATGGTGGAGGTAGTGAAAATTATGATATAGGAAAAAATACCTTATTTCCATATTTGTTAGATAGAGGAATTATGAAGTTAGATTATATTTTAATTTCACATTTTGATACAGACCATTCACTTGGTTGTGCCCAAATAATAGAAAATATTAATGTTTCAGGCATTATATTAAGTGAGCAATATGAAAAAAATGATAATTATAAGCGTATAGTATATCTAGCTAAAAAGAAAAATATAAAACTTATATATGTCAAAGCAGGAAATGTACTTAATATAGATGATGTGAAACTTGCTATTCTACATCCTCAAAAAGAACTAATGATAGATAACCCAATAAATAATAATTCAATTGTTTGCAAAATGGAATATAACTCTTTTTCTATATTATTTACAGGTGATATTGAAAAAGAAGCCGAAGAATTGATATTAAATAAAAATATAAATTTAAAGGCAGATATTCTAAAAGTAGCTCATCATCGGTTCAAAGACCTCTACTACTATAAATTTTTTAAAAGAGGTATCTCCAAAAATAGCATTAATAGGAGTCGGAAAAAATAATAATTTTGGACATCCAAGTAGTGAAGTATTAGAGCAACTAAAAAATATAAAGTGTAAAGTTTATAGAACAGATGAAATGGGGGAAATAAATATTGTAGTAAATAAAGATGGAAAAATAAGAGCAAAACCATTTATAAATAATTAAAATGTAATTGTTTAATTTAAATTTACATCTTATTAAAGTAATAAATGTATAATTTTAGTAAATTATGAAAATAATACTTAAAAAAGTATTAAAGGGATGATTTACTTGGGAAGAAAAATTTATGTTGGAATTTGTATTTTAATTATTATTGTACTTGGAATTTTAGCTGGAATTTATTTATATGATATAAATAATGTAAGTAAAGATAATTTTAATAACGAAACAATACAAGTAGAAGACTTAAATAATAATATAGAAGTTACAAATACATTAGAAGTTGTGAATCAAGAAGAAAAAACAACCCCTAATACTCTTATGATTTATAAAATATATTATACAAAATGTAATCATTATATTAATGAATATAAGGATATAGATATTAGTGCTGTTAATTTAACAGAAGAAGAAATAAAAGATAAAAATAAAGATTGGAAAATAGAAGAATTTTCAGAAAAGCAAATTGTTTTTGAAAGAGAAGAAGAGGCTTTTTGTGATCAACATTTTAAATTAAAATTGGTAAATGATAATGTGATTATTTATAAAATAGATGAAAATAATAATGAAATAGAATATCAAACAACAGATATTACATCTGAATTTCTAACAAATGAAGATATATTAAAATTAAAACAAGGAATATTAGTTTATGGAAGAGAAAACCTAACAGCAGTTCTAGAAGATTACGAATAAATTATAATTTATAAAAATAATTTTATGATTTTTCAGACTATTTTTGAGCACATTTTTTTCAAAATTAAGCCCTCCAAGCTAATGGGTATTCCCCCGCCTCAAAGGGCTGTCGG
>CANQZV010000067.1 GCA_947628425.1 uncultured Clostridia bacterium
GTTTTTTATTTTTGGTATTCCTCTTAGGTAGCAGGCTTGGCGAAAGCGCCAACCCCTACAAGTAAACTATCAATAATTCAATAAAATAACAATACATTTATTTGATGTATTCATTTTATAAATAATATTTCTATTTGTCAATACTTTTTTATAATTTTAATTTTACTTTGTCATAATATGTATATTTTCTAATTTTGCATTCATTTCTCTTGCTATAATACTTTGTATTTGAGCCGTATCTTCTTTATTTAGTGTTTCTTTTTTAACTACAATACTTATACTATCATCATTAACATATATTAAGCAATCTTCAAAACCCTTTGTTTTTATTAAATTTTCTGATATCATAATTGAATTTTTTGTATTATTTATCGTTGTAATTTCTTTTTGTGCCTCTTCTTTTTGTGCAGATGAAGTTGTTGAACTGTCTAATATTTTTTGATATGATTCTAACATTTCTGAATACATAGTGTCTCTTTCTATTTTTGAAGATGTATAATAGTCTGTGTCTTTTACATCAGAATTTGTTTCTTCTGCACTATTTTCTGTATTTTCAATTGTATTATTTGCTAAATTACTATTACTAACTATATTGTTTGTAGTATTTGAAGAAACATTATCTTGTATATTATTATTAGAAACGATTGAATTACTACTTACAAGTGTTGCATCTCCAATACTTGCTATTTTACTTTCAGTTGTAACTGATTGATTAGAATTATAGTTTAAATAACCTGCTGTTACTAACATTAAAGCTAAAACTAAAATAGTTAATTGATTTTTCTTAATAATTTTCATCACAATAAATTACCTCCTAAAATATATTAATTTTTAATTTCAAAAACTTGAATTTTATGAGTTGCCAAACCTGTTGCCGCTTCTACAGCTTGTATAATATTTGCTTTTACGCTAGAATTTTGTGCTCCTTCTGCTGTAATAATTGCTCCTTCTATTTTAGGACTAACTGTTTTTTGTGTTGCTATTATATTATTACCATTTTCTTCATGGTAAACAACTTCTTGACTTACATCACTTTCTTCTATTTTTCTATTTCCACCTGTGGAGTCCGACTCTTCAGTATTACTTGTTTTTTCTGTTTTATTGTAAACAGGTATAATTTGAGTACTTTCTGTATATGTAATCATTACATCTACTTTTCCTACTCCTTTTATATTAGATAATATATTTTCTAGTTTTAATTCTAAACTATCTTCAGTATTATTAGTATTCTGTGTTGTATCTACTATTGCTAATTGTTTGTCTTTACTTACTACTTCTTCTTTTTTTTCTCCATCATTCCATATATAATTAATTGCTATAATTGTAATTACTAATATTACTAATAAGAAAATTAAATTTTCTATTTTTTTCTTATTATCTCCTCCACCAATTAATAATTTATTAATTTTATCCTTTAACATTAAAACATCTCCTTTTTCTTTAGTTTATTTTTATAATATCTTTAGAAATATTATATTCATTGCTTATAATTTTTTTTACCTCATCTATTTGTTTTTTTCTTAAACTAGAACTATTACTTTCTTGATTATTTTTATCTATATTTATTTTTTCTATTGTATTTACTTTTATGGAAGAATTACTTTCATTTATATTGTTTTCATCTTTATTTTTTAATTCTTTTGTTACAGATAATTCAATCCAATTAATTTTTCCATATTCATCAGCACTATTATTTATATCTATGCTAATATTTGTTACATTATAACCATTAGATAATAGTTTATTTTTTATGTCCTGTTTCAATGCGCTTTCAGTTGTATTTTTTATAATATCCTCAGACTTTAAATTACTATTTGTTTCAATTAAATTCATATCTTTTTGTATATTATTGTATTGAAATAAGTTAATATCTTCTTTATTAATAAATTTTGAAATTATTGGATTTATAATAATAAGAAGAATATATAAATTAATTACCATTTTTATATATTTTTTATTTTTTCCATTTGGTATTATAAGATTAAATATAACTGCTATTATTACAGCTACAACTATTTGATTTGCCCAAGTATTTAACCAATTAATCATTTTTTCCTACCTATATAATAATGTTGCATTAGATATTTTTATAACAATTGTAATTCCTACAATTAATATAACAGTTATACAAAATACAATTGCTAATAATATTTTAAAAGTTTCTGCAACACTACCTAATAATTTTACAACTTTACCATCAGCAATAGGCTCACATAATGCTGATGCAAAATAATATGTAATTGTTAGAATTGAAAGCTTTATAATTGGTGATAAACATATTCCTAATATAACAATAATTCCAACAAATCCTACAGCATTTTTTAATATACCTGCACAACCAATAATTGCATCTGTTGCATCACCTAATATTTTACCTACTACTGGAATTACTGTTGATATTGCTGCTTTTGTAGTTTTTGCTGATACACCATCTACTGTTTGTGTTAAGCTTCCTTCTAATGATAATGTAGTTACAAATAATGTCATTATAATTCCTAATATCCACACAATTGATGAATTTAAAAATTTTGGTATTTTAGATATTTTTACATCATCTGAAACTTGAGATATAATATTTAATGTTGTAGAAATTAATATAATTGGAAGTATAAAATTAGATATTGAGGTTCCTATAAAATTAATCATTAATAATAGTACGGGTTGTATTACTCCTGCTGATGCAATTGAACCAGTAGTAAGCATTAATGTAATTAAAATTGGCAATAAACAATTACTAAATCCTACTAAGTTTTGTATTGTATCTTTTACTAGAGATAAACAACTTGAAAAATTAGTTAGTATTAGTGTTGTAATTAATATAAATTCTACAAAAAAAGTTATTTGTGATACACTTTTATTTTCTAGAGAATCACTAATAGAAGATAGAATACTATGAATTATAATTATTACCATAATTATTCCGTATTGTACTTATAGTGTATTTAATTTCTTTTCCAAATGTATTAAATATTATATTAAAGAAATTTGTATTATCAACATTTCCTGTTAATGCTGAATTAAATATTTGGTTTATATCTATCCCAGATAAATTTTCTTGTGTATATTGTTTAGATATATCTATAAAATTTGATATTCCTAGTTCTTGCTGTTGTTCTTGTATTATTTCATTAGTATTTATTTGATTTATATCTGTTGCATATATATTTTTGTTCAACATAATTACCAATAATATTAAGTAAATCTTTAGTATTTTTTTCATTTGCATTCCTTTCTTCTATTGTATAATCTTTAGTACTGTTTCTAATAAAGTTGTTATAATTGGAATAGAAATTACAATTATTAAAACTTTTGCTCCTATATCAATTTTATTTGCAATTGCAGTCTCACCACAATCATTTGAAATACTAATCGCAAATTCAGATAAAAAAGCTATTCCTGTTATTTTTAATAATATTGATATAAATTGTTGATTAATACTTGCTCTATTTGCAATATCTTTTAATAAATTAATTACTCCAGATAATTCTCCTAGAGAAAAAAATAATATTAATATTCCTGCTATTAATGATACATATATCGCAAATTCTGGTTTATATTGTCTTATTATTAATAATATAATTACCGAGATTAAACCAATTCCAACTATTTGTATAATCTCCATTTTTTATATACCTTTCTATTATTTTATAAATTAAATATAGTTCTAACTGTATTAAATAATGTACTTATTTCTTTAATAACCATTGTTAATACAATTACTAAACCAGCTAATGTAGTCATCATTGCTTGATCTTCTCTTCCTGCTCTTACTAAAACTTGGTGTAATACTGCAACTAATATACCTATTGCAGCAATTTTAAATAATAAATTTATATCCATTTTATCCTCCACTAATTATATTAGAATAACTACAAAAGTTAGTCCCACAGTTGCTCCTAATGTTTTGTATAATTTACTATTTTTTTCTTCTTCTTTTTCTGCTTTTTGTATTTGTGTTTTTATAAAACTGTTAGCAAGCTTTATTTGATTAACTTGTCCCTCCGTTTCTGTTTTTCCCAATACTTTTGATAAATTCACAATTATTTCTATATCTTCTTTAAGTAAATTTGTTTTTACGTTTGTTAAGGTTTTACTAAATGCTTGTTCAACATTACCATTATCTAAATTATTAACTATACTATCAAAAATATTAGATATAGGTCCTACTAACATTTGTTTTATTTGAAGGAATATTTCTTTAATAGGTTCATATGTGTATTTAATTTTATTTTCTAATAATTCTAATGCTATTTGCAATTCTTTTAATTCTTTTACTCTATTTGTGTATTTTTTAGATAATAAATATCCTATTAAAAATGTAACTACAAATACTAATAATATACTTATGTATTTTATAACTAACATTTATATTCCTCCTATAAATATATATATGTTGTATACTGATTATTTAGAACAATTTTATTTATAAAATATAATGATTAATATTTTTATTTTTTCTCCTAAAATGAAAAGTTATTAGTTACTCTTTGTTCATGTTTTAAAAAAATAACATTAATTATGAAATATTACTTTTTTTCATGCATAAAAAAATAGCAGATAATATATTATCTGCTATTTTGGCTCCTCTGCTTTTACACTCTGCATATTATCATGATCTGTAATTGAAAATATCTCTATTCCACATGCTTTTAATCTATCAATAA
>CANQZV010000068.1 GCA_947628425.1 uncultured Clostridia bacterium
TCAAGTATTGTAATCTTTGGTCTGCTTTCTGATTTTGAATATGAAATTAGTTCTTCTAAACTTATTTCTTGTAAATCAATTTCTTTTAACTTTATCATTTTATACCCCCTTTTACTATTGTTATCTTCATTAATATTTTACTTACACTTAAAATATTTTTCAAAATGTTCTGTCTCTTCTTACACTTGATTTTTTCTTTTTTGGTTTTGGTGAGATTGGTACATCTAATTTATCTATGTCAAAATATTCTTTGTTTGCCTTGTCTTTTATAAGTTTATATAAACTCTCTAAACTTTCAAATTTACTATTGTTGTTTAATGTAACTGGGTTTAATCCTATACTTTCTAACTTTTTGATGTATTCCTCTACTGTTTTACCGCTC
This sequence comes from uncultured Clostridia bacterium, assembly GCA_947628425.1. Taxonomy (GTDB): domain Bacteria; phylum Bacillota; class Clostridia; order TANB77; family CAG-508; genus HGM13634. The sequence continues at coordinate 383 of CANQZV010000068.1, forward strand.
CATCTTTTGTGTTTTATATTTCTGCTACTATCTGTTATTTCACTATTATTTTTGGCAATAACATTTGCAACCCCATATTTACTAATCGTTGAAACAAATACATTTAACTTTGATTTCCAATTTTGTGTATGATTAGATTTATTGATTTTATCTCTTGCTGATTTAATTCTATCTTTGTTGTTGGTGCTATCTAATGCAACTACATTTATTCCCAATTCTTCTAAATCATTCATATATTTTGTTACTGTTGCTCCACACCATTTAGGGTATTCACTTTTATTACTATTTTTAGTTACATTTGTTATTCCATATTGATTTACTGCTGTAATAAATTCTTGTAACTTGATTTTGTCGCTACCACTAAAACTTGATTCATGTTTTATCATTTGCTTTGCTTTCTTTAACTTGTAGTATTTTTCAGTATATAGAAAATCTTTTAGAAAATCAAAATAGTATTTCTGCATACTCTCTTTATTCCAATATGCACATAGATTTTTATTTAGTAATAATTTGTCTCTATTATTGTCTATTGTTGTTTCTATATCTGCTATATATTCTTTTCTTTCTTTACTATTGCCTAGTTCTTCTAACATTAACTCTATTTCAATTATTTCTTTTTCTAAATCACTAATGTTGATATTTTGTAAACTTTTTGGGTACTTTATTTTAATACTTTCATAAATTGACTGTTTTGCTAATCTATCTTTTTCTTTATCTATCTTGTCTTTTCTTGCTATTAACTTTTCTAATTTCACTTTCTCTTTTTCTAGTTGATTTACTTGTTTTGTTATATCATTTTCATATTTATTTATAATTGATGTATTTTCTTTTTTAATTAAAACTTTTGTATTTTGTACTTCAATTCTAAAAATGTTTCTGTAATATTCATAATAAGATGGGTATGTATTTTTGTATTCTCTTAAACTCATTCCTGTTGATTCATATTCCTCTTTATATTTATTATAATATTCCTCTTTTGCTTGGTGGTATTTATCATATATGTTAATTCTTTTCTGTCCATATTTTGATGTTAGATATATTGATGTTTCATACTCATTGATACGCTTGATGTTTGCATATATGCTTTTGTGTTTGTTTAATAAATGTAAATATTCATACATTACATTATAATCTAAAAATAAGTCTATACAATAATCGATTCGATGTAAATTTAGTTGTGAATAATTTAGGTCTAATATTTCACTTACTGTTGCTTTCACTTTATCTATATATGTGTTTCTATCGCTTAATAAAATGTCTGCTTTTTGTAATACCCTATGTGCATTTGCAATTAAAACTATACATTTAAAATTGCCATAATATTGAAAAAGAATATTATTATATTCAAATTCTATACATTGACTAATTAAATTCTTGTCATTCAAATCCGTTGCTTTGCCATATTTCCTATAATAATTACCAAAGTCATTTCTTCTATATTGAAAGATTCTATATGTAATACCTAAGTTAATTATCTTTTGTAAATTTAATTTAATAATTTCATATATTATAAAATTTACGCTATCAATCATTAAAAATTCCCCCTAAAATTTTTAAATTTTTAAAACGCTACAAATACTGATATAAAAGAATTACATTGTATTTCTATATAAATAATTTTTATTAAATATTTATATTATATCTATTAGTTCTTATTTTTACTCTATTGTATATAATTTCAATTTATGTTAGAATAAAAATCACAAAAAATAAAACTTGCTTATATATAACAAGTTTTACTTATCCTTACTCTCATCTTAATTTAAAGAATAGTGCAACTGATGTACCCACGCTAACGAATGGATTACAACACCACTTTTAATGAAATTTATAGAAAATTATTCTCTAGCGTATGTTAATAATTCTACTATTTATAATTACAATGCTAGAAGTTTATTTAATAATACTAGTTTATATATTGTTCCAATGGTAAATCCAGATGGTGTTAATTTGGTAACCGGTGAAATAAAATCTGAATCTAATACCTATAATCAAGCTAAAAATATTGCAAATAATTATCCATCTATACCTTTTCCAAGTGGTTGGAAAGCAAATATTAATGGTGTGGATTTAAAAATATACCAACCTATTCATATTTTTGATATTTTCCATTTCTATAAATAAATTTATCTCCTTTTTTAGCTGTTTCATACAATTCTTTTGGAAATTTTATTTCTTCAATTCCTTCTATTCCTCTACCCAATTTATTATTTAAATCATATAACCATATTCTTCCTGAATATTTTTCATCTGCTTCATATATATGCCCCTCTATTCTTTTGCTATTTAAAAATTGTTCTTGTTCTTTTATTTTTTTCTTAATCATGTTGTTTATTTGGTTTTCAATAATTTGTGTATCTTCTTTTTCCAAAATAATGACTTTTCCTTGTTGTCTTAAAACACTACCTAAGCTTGCACCTTTAGGCAAATCTTCTATTTTCTTTTTGATTATTTTATGACTTTTATTTGGTTCACATATACATAAATTATATTCATTTCTTCCATTAGTATCTATATCATATATATAGTACATTTTTCCTTTATCTTTAGTTCTTAAAGCATAATTTTGTAAGATATTTGTTCTTTCCAGTAACATTTCATCCTTATATTTTGAAATTATTTTTTTGTTACCTATTTCTAAATTATCTGCAAGTAAATTATTCCAATTATTATTTACTTCAGAAATTTCTGGATTAGTTATCATATTTTTTTCTAAATAATTTGATAACTCTTCAATAAAATTTTGCACAAATTTATTCTCCTTTAAATTATTTAAAAAATCATTTACTAAATCTAAATTCAATATATAATCCTCCTTCGTTTTTTATTATATTTTATAATGGAAATATACTACCTGATTTAATAGTATTGCGAACTAAACTTACGAGTAATTATATATTGTTTTCCATAAATTTACAATAGTTTTATAGTAAATTATCGAATTTTATTAATTTATTCGTCTGCATAATTTTCACCTGTAGCATAATCAATAACTATTCCTGGTTGAACATTATAACAATAAACATTAAAATGAATTCCTTTACCTGAATCTTCAACTGACAAAGCTTCCATTTGAACGCCACTTGCTAAAAGATTATTATTCTCAAAAATTGGTGTTACTCTATATAAAACATGATTATTTTTATTTTCATTTAAGTACTGGGCTACTTTATTTTCAAAAGGCAACATTCCCTCTGTATTTAAATACCTAGTCCCAGTTATCAAATTATTCTTATTTGCATTTTCTCCTGAAAGTTGCCACCCAATTAGATGACAACGGTTATATAAATATTTATCCTTTATTAAATTATCATATCTTTTTTGTACCCATCCGGTTGGTTTAACAGCTCCAATTTCTCCCCTTTCTGCATCTTTCTTTGGCATAATTTCTTTGCAAATATTAGCTGTCGCTACACCACTTCTTCCCAAGATATCTAATTCACTATATTTTTCAAATGGTTCCGTAGTATAATCTTCTTCTGTAAAATATGGAATATTATTATTTATTTCAACATAAGGTGTATTTGAATATTCTGGAATTGTAGATAAATCAAATATGGTATTTTGATTATTTAAATTATAATTATATACTGAATTTTCATATGTAGCATTTTGATTTATATATCCATAAATTAAAACGCAAATTATTATTGTTATTGAAAGTATTAGTTGCCAAGTATTTAATTTCTTGTTTTTTCTTTTTCTTCCCATAAAATTTTACCTCAATTTATTTTTTATCATTTTATCATTAAAATAATAATTTCTCAATATTAATAAATTCATCTAAATTTTCATTAATAGAATTTAGTTTTGAAAAATTAAAATATATGTATACATTTTTATCTTTATCAATTTCAATTTTATTGATTAATCGATATAAATATATTTTATCAATTTTCTCTAATTTCAAAAAATTTTCTATTAATTCACTTAATCCTTTTTCCTCTTTTGTTTTATTTTTTATACTAACTTTTTCTTCTGTTTGGGTTAATTTTTGTTGTAATTCTTCCTTTTGTTTAATTAAATTTGTTCTCTCAAAAATAAATT
>CANQZV010000069.1 GCA_947628425.1 uncultured Clostridia bacterium
TATTATATCAGTATCGAAAAGAATTATCAAGATTAAAAATGCACAAAAAAGAACATTTGTTATTGTGATAATTCTATATGTATATAATATATGCCCATAATATCATAATAGCATATCAAGTGTGTAAAAATGCGGACAAAAAAAAACAGCCACCTCATAAAGTGACTGCTTTAATTCAAAATCCAAAAAAACTTGCTATTCCACTGCAAAGACTCTTTACTCCGCTGACAATCGCACTTCCGACTGTCTTTACTCCGGATACGATTTTCTTTGCAACCTTTATTGCTCCATCTCTAATTTTCTGTGCGCCCTTAACTACTGCTTCACCAACTTTAGAACCTGCAATGTAACCGACAGTTCCACCAATAAATCCACCAATTGCCGAACCTACAGGGCCAAATACAGTTCCGATGGCAGCTCCAATAGTTGATCCTTCTCCCATCGCAACAAGTCCAGCAGCAGTAGAAACTGTAGTTTGCTCAATTTTCTCAATTCCTTCTTTTACAGAAAGATCTCCTGTCACCATTTCACCCATTACTTTTGCATCCTCTATTGCGACAAAAGCAATATTGGTAATTGTGCTTGCAGGTGTTCCTTTTGGAATAAACTTAATTATTTCTTTTTCAGCACCAACTTTTAGAGCACCAGCGGCTGCGGCTTTGATTCCAAAATCAGCCCCACCCTTTAAGGCAGTTTCAACAACATCTGCTCCCTCAATTTCTTCGCCTTCCCACAATTTCTGTGCTATGTCAAAACCAACACTTATTGCTGCGCCTTGAAGTGCCGCCTGTCCTGCTTGTTTACCAATTCCAAGTGCTAAATCCTTTGTGGCGTACTCATTCCAATTAAGCTCGTTCCACTTGCCACTTTGTGCTTCATTACGCATTTCTTCAGCACGTTTTTTTGATAATCTGTTACTTGTAGTTCCATCAGGTGATTCGATAACAGTTGTTGTTTTCTTTTTTATTCCTGATTGCTGATCATTAGGAACGAGTTTTTGCTGTCCTCTATAATCACCGTGTTCAAATGCCTGTTCAGTAGCAGTAGCATCTTTGCAGTACTTTGATTGATACCTTTTTACTGTTTTTCCGTTACCATCAACAATGACGATATCTACGGAATTTTTTGCATATCCGTTTCCATTAGGTTCAAGTACTTTTGCTGTATATTCACTATTTCGTGCTGCAGCATTAAGGTTGAATGTTTGTGCGTGATATTGTTCAGCAATGAAGCCGTCTAAATTAGGATTTCTGCTTATTGCTCCTGCCTGTGTTGTGATGGTTCTATATAGTGCTTCATTTGCATTCTGTAAAGCAGTATCAAGCCCAGCAAGATATTTTGATGCCTGCTGTGCAGACATTCCAGATGTGGCCTTCACCATCTCTGATGCAAACCAACTTTCTTTACTCCGTCCACTTTGTACAGACTTTTGCAATGATTGTTTTTTGGTTTCAGTTGTTTCTAATGACTCAATAATACTACTTGATATGGATTTTATTTCATTATCAGAAGCATTTGGTAACTGTTCTCTCATTTTGGCTTCAAGCCAAACCTCAACAGGCTTGTCATTATTTTCCACATAACACTGTACAAAATCTTTGATAATAGGTTGTAGTTCCTGACATTCCTGTTCTATAATGATAGGACCATCTTCCTCATCAAGTAACAAGACATCTGTATATTTTTCTTCCATAGGGTGCAACTCCATACATTATTATGATTTCTGATCCTCTTTACTTGCAGGCTTAATATCAATCTTTTCAATTGTTGCTTTGATTTCTTTAATTTTTTCCTTTAATGTGCTTGAAATAGACTTAGTATCCTTTACTGTTTTTATTAAATCATCAGTAGTAATAGCACTTCTGCCTTCAATAAATGCTAATTCTATTGTATCCTTAACAACAGCTTCAAGATCTGCACCATTAAATCCATCTGTTTCTTTTATCAAAGCTATTGAATCAATATTCCTGCTCCATTTATTTCGTTTTTTCAAGTGAATTTCTATAATCTTTCTTCTTTCTTCTCCATTAGGAAGATCAACAAAAAACAACTCGTCAAATCGCCCTTTTCTAAGAAATTCGGGGGGCATTCGTGAAATATCATTAGCTGTTGCTACAATAAAAACAGTATTTTCTTTTTCTTGCATCCAAGTTAAGAACTGACCAAACAAGCGAGTAGTAACATCGCTGCCACCGCCGTCACCACCAACTCCTGCAAATGCTTTTTCAATTTCATCTATCCACAAAACACACGGGCTTATTGCTTCGGACAATTTTAGAGCCTTTCTCATATTTTCCTCTGATTCGCCCACATATTTTCCAAGTAATCTGCCTACGTCCAATCTTACAAGTGGAATTTGAAATAAACTTGCTGTTGCTTTGGCAGTCAAACTCTTACCACATCCGGGCATACCAATAATCATTATGCCCTTTGGAACATCAACGCCAAATTTTATAGCCTTGTCCAGATTTGAAAAAATTTTTGCTTTTCTTTCAAGCCATTCTTTAAGGTTTTCAAGTCCTCCAATATCTTCTACAGTTTCAGAATAGCTTACTATTTCAAGCATTCCAGATTTTTTTATAAACTGTTCTTTTTCTTTCAAAATGAGAAGTTTATCATCCTTGTCAATACAGCCACCATCTTGGTAAGCAAGATTTAGTATTTGCTTAATCTGAAACTCATTTAATCCTTTAAAGGAAAGTGCAATATCATCTATTACTTCCTGTTCAACCTTTATATCTAAATCTCTGATAAACTCATTAATAATTGAAAGTATTTCGGGAGTAGTTGGTAATGGAATATCAAATACAGTAATATAGTTCTCAAGTTCTTTCGGAATTACGGTTATTTCTGAAAGGATAAATACAGTTGTACTGTATTCATCTCGATAAACATTGTTTTCTGCAATTCTTTTTAACAAAGAAATTATCTTGGGATTTGACATTTCATTATGCACATCTTTCAGTACAATATATGTTTCCATTTCAAATCCGTCATCCATTGTCAGTTTCAAAAACTGTTCTAAATCGCACTCTTGCATAGGACTTTTATTATAAAAATCAACAAGCCCCAAAGCATTATTGTATTCAACAATTTTTGCGTTACTTCCAACATTTTTTATTGCATCATCAATAACCTTAAAATCAAAATGGTTAATATAAATAATGGGATGAAGTGCATCAATGTAAGAAGCTAAAATATTTACTGTGCTTCTTTTCACTTTTATACCTCCATATACTTTAACTTGTGTGTAGCATAATTGCTCTTATAATCAATACCATCAAGAATAAGAAATTTCTCACGAACATCATTGCTTGACTTATCTCCATTTTGTAATCCAGCAGAACGAACGAAATCACCATTATCCATAGAGATTATCATATATTTTTTATCCTTTGTTTCAAGATCTCTCCAATATCCCTCTGTTTCACCAGAGAAAATATGAAGATTATCACCAAGTTCTTCTTCTAATGATCCATTCTTTATCATAGCACAAATACTGCTATACATCACAAATTTATCAGAACCAGCTGTGAGGTCATTTATTACTGTACCATCCTCTTTTTTCATTTCGATAGGAAGATAGTAACTGCGCAATTTTTCATTCATTAACAGACACATTACTGCCAATTTTGATTTTTCTAAAAGGTCATTAAATAAATCACGATGATTTAATTCTAACACCCAATCATAGTTCTCAACCATTTCTTTAATACAAGACTTTATTATGGAAATGTCTGAAGGGTTGTTTATGATTTTTTTTATCAATTCTATGTAGCCGTTCTTGTAATCTTCAATAACTTTTTTTGATAAATAATGGGTTCTATCATATTCTGCATACAGCTTCTCACGTTCAGCAAGGAATTGAAGCATATATACTTCTTCATCAACTTTTGACTTATCAACAGAAACATTGAATATCTCAATTAATTCCTTAATTATATCCATTTCATCTGAAGAAGTAATACCTTCTACTTTAGCGAGTTCCTCAGAATATCCTCTAACTTTTAACCATCTATGAAGGAGCTTATCATTATAATAAGCCAACACGTCCTCTATTACAAAATTCTCCTGAAGATCTTCAAGTGTTCGAACAGGAGTATTATCACATATAAGGTTAAACTTTATCGTTTTTGCCATAACAAGACCTCCAAAATTATAGTAATTAAAACGGGAGTGACTGAAATGGATGATATGATGCTGATGCAGTTTGTGATTGACTTGTTTGGAGCTG
>CANQZV010000070.1 GCA_947628425.1 uncultured Clostridia bacterium
CATTCCACCATGACCCATTACACTACAATAAAATATCTCATTCATTGGCTGACATAAGTATACTAATAAATCCATATCCAACAAATATTTCCATGGCTCTAATTTTTGTATTTTTTCTGCTATCTCATATAATTCTAACCATAATTCCTTATCTTTTAATTTCATATTTTCCCCTATTCTTCATACTCCGAATTATTTTCTTTGCATCACTTTATAACTATTTCTTTTAGTTTTTCATCATAAGATTTGTAATACTCATTTTCTAATCCTATATAAATAAGTTTATCCTTAAATTTGCGATACATCCCCTTTTGCCACATACAATTTTCCAATTGATATTTTTTATTATTATCAGAAATGGTTTCAATAAATTTTTCCATAATATCACTATCTTTTATATCAAAATTATTGGGTAATGCAATATAATTATCTATATCATTTTTATTATTTTATTAAATAATATCATAAATTTATCAATTTTGCAATCTTCAAAAAAAGAGAAAGCAACTTTTAAATTACCTTCTCTTTGATTTAATAGTTTATATAATTACTAATCTTTTGATAGTTCCATTTTGTGTTGCTAAAACTATCCACCTACCTCTTTGTGTAATTATAACAACACTATCTTAACATTATTTAAGTTAATGTTAAATTGAATATGAGGTGTTTTAAATGTTTACAAGTATATTTAATACTGCAAAAGCCAATATAGAAGGCGGAAAAAATTATCCTAAAATAGATGGCATAGTTATTTTTAGAGAAACTAAAAATGGCGTAATTGTTACTGCTAAAATTAATAATTTACCACAATCTAAAGATAAATGCCATGGTAGATTTTTTGGCTTTCATATTCATGAATGGACTTCTTGTAATTGTATTCTATGTACTCTGAATATTTTTTAATTCATCCTCAAACTTAAATCTTATAGTTATATCCCCATTTTCATGAACAAAAATATAATCTATTAATTCTATCATGATGTTTCTTGATAATTTTGTAATGCCTTTTTGTTTTTTAAATTTCTCTATCCATTCATTTCGTGAGCCTTTCTGTATTTCATATTCTTTTTTTTCATTATTCAATTTTTCTATATTTTCTTCTAATCTTTTTATATCATTTTCATATTTTTGCTTATATTCTATATATTCTTCTTTTGTTATATCTTCATTTTTCCAATCTTCATATAATTTTCTTTTAAAATTTGATATTTTTAATATTTCATTTTGTTTTCTATTTATAATATCTTCAAGCATCTGCTGTCTACTAATATTTACCCCTATATCATTTATTTCTTTTTCAATTTCTACTACGTCAATTAATAAATCAATATGTATGTTAATAGCAGCTAAAACTGCTTTTTCTAAATTTTCTACTTTAATAGAATGTTTTGTACACAAATTATTAGACTTTTTTCTATATGTGCTACAAATATAATATTCATATTTACTTCCACTTTTATTGGTGCTATTTTTTTTATTCATTGCTCGCATACAATCATTGCATTTCAAAAAGCCAGCCCAAATTGATAATTTTTTCGTATTTTGAGATACTTTTGTATCTCTTTCACTTAAATTCTGAGCTTTTTCAAAAATTTCTTTATCAATTATTGAATCATGTGTATTTTCTACTCTTACCCATTCTTCTTTTGGAACCAGCTCTATTTTATGAACTTTATAGCTTTTTGTTCTTCTTTTTCCTTGTACTGTATTTCCTATATATATTTCATTGTTTAAAATATTTCTTACGGTAGATGGTGTCCAAGTATATTTATTGTCTAATGCGCTATAGTTGTTATAGTTTTGCCCTAATTCTATTTTTTTGTGTCCTGTAGGGTTTAATATTCCTAAATCATTTAGTCTATGGCAAATTTCTATTTTTCCTAATCCTTTATTTACATTCCAATCAAATATCTTTTTTACTATATTTGCTGCACTTTCATCTATTATTAATTTATGTTTATTTTTTGGATCTTTTAAATAACCATAAGAAGGAAATGCACCTATGAACTCCCCCTTTTTTCTTTTTCCATTTAAGGATGTTCTTATTTTCATAGATGTATCTCGTGCATATTCATCGTTAATAAGATTTTTGAAAGGTACTAGAATTGTATTTGTACTTGTTGGATTTTTATAACTATCAACACCATCATTTATTGCAATAAATCTAATATTAAATAATGGAAAAACTTGCTCTATATAATTTCCAACTTCAATATAGTTTCTTCCAAGTCTTGATAAATCTTTTACAACAACACAATTAATATTTCCACTTTTCATATCTTCTAATAATCTTTGAAATGATGGTCTATTAAAATCTGTACCTGTAAATCCATCATCTATATATGTATTATAGATTATTAAATCTTTATTATCTTTTATGAACTCATTTAATAATGTTCTTTGACTTGTAACACTATTACTTTCTTGCTTTTCATATCCGATTATCATCATCTTCCTGTGAAAGTCTAATATATAGTGCAGCTGACCACATTTTGTCTTTTATAATATTATTTTGAGTAGAAGAATACTTTGATTTTCTTCCTGCCACTTGTCTTTTCTTCCCTTCTTTTTATATTTTAACATTCTATTATAAGTATGTCAGCCTTTTAAATTTTGCTTTAAAATATTTAACATACATTCATGAAAATTTTTATTATTTTTTGAATATTCCATATATACACACATATTATCTAATCTTAATTTATATAAACCATTTACTTTTATTAAATTATTTGTTTTTTTATTTTCCAATTTATTTTCTCCTTTTATTTATTTTACTATTTCATTTTATTCTTTTAAGAAATTTTTATTACAAATTGTCCTTATACTTAAGTAAAAGTATTTGAAAATTGTTTATTTTAATTTCTTTATATAAATTATATAAAAATACATTTTCACCAATTTCATCAAAATGCAATAAATTTCCATTTCAGTTTACATATTACAGAAATTATGGTATAATAATAATAAGGCTTCGTGCCTAAGAAAAAAGAAGGGAGATACCTATGATAAAAAAACGGGAAACTATTGTAATAACTATTACATTCTTGCTTGTTCTTATAGGAATGATAGTTACTCCGGAAAACGCAGAAAGCGAAACTTTTAAGGAACCTACTGTAACAGAGAAGACTTTAATTGAAGAGCTTACTTATGGAGAGTTTTCAAAGGAAACAAAAGAAGTTTCTATAAATGAAACTTCAACAACTTATTCATTAGCTGAAGAATTTTCATCAAAAGATGTTTCAACAAAAAATACCTCAGCTAATAAAGTTGAGAATACTTCAGTTGTGGATACATCAAAAGAAGAAATTTCAATTGAGGAAACTACAACTGAGAAAAAAACCGAAGATTCAACCAAAAGTTCTTCAAATTTTACAAAAAACAAATCTACAGAAAAGGTTTCTTCTCAAGAAACAACATCTGAGAAGCTCACTACCAAAAAAGTAATCTCAAATAATATATCCTATTCGGACTATGAATTTGAGCTTTTAGGTAAAATTGTAGAGCATGAAGTTGGAAAATGGCCTAGTTATTTTCCAGGTTACGATTTTGATTATATACAGAAATGTATGGCTAAAATCGTAATAAACAGAATTCAAAGTTCTAAATTTCCAAACTCTATTTTGGAAGTACTCTGTCAACCTGGTCATTTTATGTCTATAGAAGAATTAGACAAATGTCCAACTATGGGAGAAAATACCCGGAACAATCTGCTTTCTGTTATCTATGGTGAAGATGACATTTCAGATACTATAGTATTTGAAATGAGTTTCACTTCTCCTGATATGGCAGCAAATCAAAGGTCTATGGAAAGTATGGTAGGGCCAGTTTCCATATATTATACAGCTATTACAGCTGATAATAGGTACCTTATATATGCTTCCAGTAGGTAAACTCTCGAGACACTGCATTTTATGCAGTGTCTCTCTTTTTATTTTAATAAAATTTATTTTAAAATTCCTTTTAAATAAAAATGTTACAGTTGTTATTGTTTTTTAAATTTTACATTTTTTATTTTTTTTTAATAAATAAATTTTATTCTGGTAAATTTTTAAATTT
>CANQZV010000071.1 GCA_947628425.1 uncultured Clostridia bacterium
AAAGTTTTGTGATTGAATAATTACTTTCCCAGGTCCTGTTAATCTAGTCAAAAATAGTCCTTCTCCACCTAAAAAGATATTCTTTATACCTTTTACAGTTTCAATTTCATATTTTACGGTTGGCTCAAATGCAACTACATTACCTGTATCTACTTTTAATACTTCTCCTGCTGCTAATTCCTTAATAACTGGATCTCCATCTATTTCTATGAATAACATCCCTGTTCCAGATGCTCTTTGTAAAATAAATCCTTCTCCTCCAAATAATCCTGATGAAAATTTCTTTGTAAATTCTACATTTAAATTAACTTTCTCTTCTGCACATAAGAAAGCTCCTTTTTGCAATATTATTCCTTGTGGTAATTCTGTAACGTTAATTGGCATAATATCTCCTGGAACAGTTGCTGCAAACGCTACCTTCGCATTATCAACTTCTGCCTTATATGAACTCATGAAAATTGACTCTCCTGTAAACATTCTTCCTAAACTTTTCATTACTCCCCCACGTGCATTTGTTGACATAGTAATTCCTTCTGTTTGCCAAGCCATTCCACCACTTTGTGTATACAATCCTTCTCCGTTATTTAACGTTACTTCAACAGTTGGTACAGTTTTTCCAATAATTTCATATTTCATCTTTAATAACACTCCTTTATTATATTTCTTCATATACTCCATATTCTGGAATTTTTACTTTTTTTATTCTTTTTGTTCTACTACTTTTTTAGCATATCTAATATAATAGAACATTATTAATAAGCCTGCTAACTCAGAGAAAAGTGAACTGATATTTGTTTGATTTTTTGATAAAGAGGCAATCATAGGTATTAGACCTATAAGAGCAATTACAAAAACTATTGTTGCTAATATTATATTATCTTTTCCTTTGCTTGTTCCTTTTGCTTGACGTAACCCTGCAATTCCAAGATATAAGTCAAATAATACTCCAATTGCTGACGCTGCTATTGTTCCATAAACTGTCCTATCTATTACTTCTTCGTATACTTCTTCAGTTTGACTTATAGATTTTTTAATTATTTTTTTTGCATTTTCTCTTAATTCTCCAGTTGCAAAACCTATTCCCATAAGTACCATATTAAAGATTGCTAAAATAATGATTACGTAACTTGTTATCTTTAGATTTTCTTGTATTCTTCCATTTTTTTCTCCTTTCTTTTTTTATCTTATATATTTATTATAATAAAATATAGTTTTTAATGTCAATAAAAATTTTTATTTGCACAAAAAAATCAACCAGCTTAATTTTGATTGATTTTAATCTCTATTCTTAAAAAGTTTGAAAAATAAGCTTATTATTGGAAAATAATAAGTTAAAATAATTTCAAATTTTTTTGAAGGTAAAGAAATAATAAGTATTTGAAACTCTACAAAAGAAGATTATTATTTTAGCATTACAGCAGATGTTATAAGTGCTCTAACAGATAGTAAAAATCGTAAAAAATATTCGTCTGACTTAAAAAGAAAATTAATTGAAGAAGTTAGTCAACTGTACGAAAATATCGTACAACTAAAAATTGAATTGAAAAAAGATATAAAGAGTTATCTATAAGAAAACAATCTATTTTAATCTAATATAATTAAAATTAAGCTTTTTTAAAAAATTTGTGTTTTCTAATTCTTCAATACTTAAAACAGTTAAATCAATAGGAATTTCAAACATTCTTGATAAAGTAGAGTTTATATTATTTAAATTCTTTATTAAATCACTTGAATATTGAGAATAAATAAGTAAAATATCAATATCATTAGGAATTTTGTAATCATATAGTACTGAACCAAATAAATATACATTTTCAAAATTTTTAAATAATGATATTTTTAGTTTAAGTTTATTTAAAATATTATTTTTTAAATCTTTTACTATATCCATAAAAATCATCCATACAAAATAAAGTTACATTCATTATTTTAGCAATATCAGAAGCTTCTTTTGATATACAAGCCTTTCCATTCCAATTATGTAAATTTACTATAATACTCCCTTCTTTTGGAGCTAACTGTATTAAGCTTACTTTACTTAGACAATATTCATAAACGAAAATTATTTTTTGATTATTTATATATATTTCTCTTAAATTATTATAAGTCAAAAATTTAAATGGTATATTATTATCATTTAAATATTTTAGTGCAAAGTTTAAACTTTCTAAACGCACTTTTGCTGGTTTAAAGCAGTTATAATTGAAATACAGTTGTCTTAGTCTTGGTGTATCATATAAATATACTTTAGTAATTTTACCATTCTCCTTTAATTGAATATAAGGTTTATTAATTCCTAAATATATATTTTTATATTTTGCTTGCATATATAATTTTGTTATTAAATCTTCTAAAGACTCAGTTGATGGTAGCAAACAATCACTAACAGGTCTTATTCCAAACATTGAATTAATTCCCTCTGGAAAAAGAATTTCTCTTATTTTTTCTTCATTAGTTCTTGTTTTTTCAAATTCTTCTGTATGCAATATGAAAGTTTTTATATATTCTAAATTTGAATATGATTTTTGTTTATTTATTTGAAATAAATCTAAATTTTTTTCAAATAATAGCCTTAGTTGTTTATTATTGGATAATATTTTATTTTCAAATAATTTCCATAGTTCTTTTTTTTCTCCTAGATAATATTTTTCATAAATAGTTTTATTCTCTATAAGTAATGGAACAACATGCTTTTTTAATTCATCAAAACTATCAAATTTTTTATCAAAAAATTCGTGTAATTCTTGTTGTCTAATTCTTTTCCAATTTAATACTTCTTGTTCAGAAAATGCTGAATTTTTATCAAAATCTGTATGACAATTTGGACATAATATAACTAAATTTTCAAATGAATTATCTACATTTTTTGAATAAGGGATAATATGTGCTTTTTCAACTATATCACCATTAATTGTAAATAATTCTTTTTTGCAATTAGGATTCATACATCTTCCCATAGATTCTGCATACAATTTTCTTTCTATATCATTGTTTATGTATCTGCTCATATTTTAAGTCTCCTTAGGTTATTTTCTTTACATTAGATTTTTTATCTTTTAAAAATATTATAAATAATATTAAAATTATTATACCACAACACAGAAAAAATTAAAATACTTAAGCTTATATAAAGGTATCAGAAATTAATTATTTTATTTATATTTTCTATAAATTCTATTCCTTCTATCTTGTTAATACCAAAGCATTTTTTACCTAAGTCTTTGAGTGATGCTCTACAATGATAAAGTTCTTTGTTATCTATAATAATAAACCTATCATGGAATTTATCTGTTCGTGCTATTTTTAGTGTCCCATATTGTTCATTAAATTTCTTAATATCTAGTTTTGTTAGATTACAATTTTGTGAAGTTAAAATAATTACTTGGACATTTTTATTTTTCTTTTGTAGCATTTTAAGAATAGTATCGTCTATATAATTATCTATTATTACTATTTTACCTTCTACTGTTTTTATAATATCAATTATTAGTTCATAGCTATCCCATATTTGTCCTTTGAAAAATATTTTTTGTTTAAATTCTATGTCTTTTTGTAGTTCATTAAATATTTGTTCAAATTTGTTATCATAATCATTAAATTTTTTATCAACATTATTTTCGATACTTATAACACGTTCTAATAAATTTCTATTATTATTTATAAAATTTTTCATTTGAATAAAAGCTTCTACAATTTTGATACTTACTTCTGCTGCTATATTATTTTTTAATAAACCAGAAAGCATTATAATTCCCTTTTCAGTAAATACATAAAGTGCTTATTTGTTAATATTTGCAAAAAATGTTAATGTAGTTTTTATGAAAAATTAATGTAGTTTTGGAAAATTATAAAAAATTGAAAGAAATCATAAAGAAATTGAAATGCTGGATATAAAAAGTGTTCGACAGTTAATCGAGTAGAGAATAAATAATTATTTTATTTATTCCCTCTCACACCACCGTACGTGCCGTTCGGCATACGGCGG
>CANQZV010000072.1 GCA_947628425.1 uncultured Clostridia bacterium
AATTTAGCCCTAAAAAACTAAATTTTTAGGGCTAATGTTTAAAAAATTTTGGGACATTTTCAAAAATCATTGACACATGTAATTTATTTCTTTATTTGTTAAGTATCTCCATTCTCCTATTTTTATGTCTTTTACAGTTATATTTCCTATTTTACTTCTATGTAATGCTTTCACTTTTTTTCCGATTGCTTCACACATTTTTCTTACTTGTCTATTTTTTCCTTCATGAATTGTAATTTCTATTCTTGATATATCTGCTTCCTTATCTATTTTTAATATTTTTACTTTTGCCGGTTTTGTAACATAGCTATCTATTTTTACGCCATTTGATAATATTTTTATTTCTTCTGGTGTTATTATTCCAATAACAGTTACTGTATATGTTTTGTCTATTTCGTGTTTAGGATGTGTTACTTTATATATAAAGTTTCCATCATTTGAAAGTAGTAAAGCTCCGGATGTATACATATCAAGTCTACCTACTGGTACTATTCTTTGTTTTACTTTTACTAAATTTAATACAGTATCTCTGTTAAACTGATCTTTTGTTGTTGTTACATATCCTATTGGTTTGTTTAATAATATATATACTAATTTTTCATCATTTTCTATTTTTTTATTATCAAAATATACAATGTCTTTATTTGGAGTTATTTTACTTCCAAGCTCTGTTACAATTTCATTATTTACTTTAACTCTTCCCTGCAAAATATATTCTTCACATTTTCTTCTGGATGCTACTCCTGCTTCTGCAAGATATTTTTGTAATCTTATTTTTTCTTCCATATTTTCCTCTTTATATAAATTACAAATTATTTTCTAATTTATTTAATACATTTTGAAAGTATTCAGGTAATGGAGCTTCTAATTTTAATTTTTCACCTGTTATTGGGTGTTCAAATTCTAATGATTTTGCGTGTAGCATTTGCCCTATAACTCCATATGGATTTTTTCCATTTGAGTATACATTATCTCCTACAATAGGGTAACCTATTTCTGATAAATGAACTCTAATTTGATGTGTTCTTCCTGTATCAATTTTTATATCTAATAATGTATATCCATTATACCTTTTTAGAACACTAAAATGTGTAATTGCTTTTTTCCCATCTTTAGTTACTGCCATCTTTTTTCTATCTTTATTGCTTCTACCTATAGGCATATCAATTGTCGCTTGATTTTCTTTTACCTCTCCCCTTACTAATGCAATATATTTTTTTACGATTTTTCTGTTTTTGATTTGGTTACTTAATTCAATATGTGCTTTATCATTTTTAGCAACAATTAAAAGTCCTGATGTATCTTTATCTAATCTATGTACTATTCCTGGTCTTATTTCTCCTCCTATTCCAGATAATGAACCCTTACATAGGTTCATTATTGCATTTACTAATGTTCCATCTGGATTTCCATTTGCTGGATGTACTACCATTCCTTTTTCTTTATTTACTACAATTATATCTTTGTCTTCATATATAATATTAAGAGGTATATTCTGAGCTTTAATTTCTATTTCTTTAGGGATAATTTCTTCTACTTGAATAATATCTGCTATTTTTGTTTTATAAGATGCTTTTTGTTCTTTTTTATTAACAAGCACTTTTTTCTCATTTAATAATTTTTGTATCATTGTTCTTGATAAATTATTGTCTAAAATAGCAATTGCTTTATCTAGTCTAATATTTTGAGTTTCTTCATTAACTTTATATTCTCTCACGATTTCTCCTTATTTTATTTGATTAATCTTTCATAAATTACAAAATTTTTATCTTTATATAATTCTATATAATTTGAATCTTTACTTAGATATATAGATAATCTTGAATTAGCATATGTCATTACATGTGTAATTCCATAATGTTCAAATTTTGTTTCATAATAACAATTTAATCCATTTATTTTTATATAATCTTGAAAAATATCATCTTCTAATTTATTAAACTGAGGATCATAAACATCTGCTCTAGAGTCTATAAAAACAGGTATTCCTCTATACATTAAATAACTACCATAGTTATAATCATTATATAATTTTATTTGGTTAACATCTAAGCTATCTATAATATAATTACATGCTTCTTCAGGATAAGAATCTGTATTTACAATTTTATGGTCTTTATTTTTTAATAATAATAATATAGTTATAGTTATTATTACTCCATAGCTTATAAGTTGTCCAACAAATTTTGTAATGTAGCTTTTTACTTCTTCTATATCATTTTCATTACAATACATTCTTATTAAATCACATAAAATATTATTTAAAACAATACCTCCTATGAATAAAAACATTGATAACTGTCTTCTTGTAATAAATGTTAAAGTCATTAACCCTAATGTCATAAATAAATCCCCTAATTTTACTTTCACCTTTGTGAAGGTAATAATTATAAAGTAAAGTGAAAAAGTAATAATTGCCTCCCTATTTTCACTTAATACTAATGGTAAGTGTTCTGCTATATTATTTGTTGTATTTCCTTGCATTGTATGTAGTAAATATGTATAAGGTGTATCTCCAATTGGTGTAATTAAGCCTGTAAATGCACATAATATCATAATTAAAATTAACCATTTAACATTATCTCTTTTGGTAATGAGTATCTTATATTCATTATTTTTATTTTTTTCTTTTTTAATTTTTTTGTTTTCTATCCTTTTTTCATTAACTTCTATTCTGTTAATAATGAGTTTTAAATTGTTTTCTTCTTTTTCTGTTCTTGTATCTTTTTTTAATAACTTATTTACTTTCTTCTTATCTGCTTTTATTAATAATAATGTTAAAAAATCACTATTTTCTTTAGCAATTGCTATAATGTATTCTCCTATATATGGTAAAAATAGAATAAAGTAAAATGGAAATACTGCTGCATGAATATTAGCTATTGCAATTGGTATAAGTATTAATGCTAATGCGTATCTCTTCTTTTTTGTATTTAAAAACATTTCTATAAAATATATTGTCCATACAAATAAAATGAAAGTAACTAGTTGTGCTCTTGCAGTAATATAGTATTGTCCAAAATACATAATAAGCAATGTTACAAAAAATGAAATTAAATTGTTTTTGCTTAATTTAGATGTTACAAAATAAATTGACAAACCTAGAACAATTCCTAAAATAATTGAAGATATATAAATTCCATTAAACCCAGAAACATTATAAATAATATAAATAAAAATATCATAAAGCCAATGAGGATATGTATATATTAATCCTTCATGCCAAGAAAAATGTTCCATCATATCTATTCCATTATTTAATATATATTTTCCTAATGTAATAGTATAATATGTATCATTTTGCAAAGTTCTCTCTGTTAGTCCTATTATGAAAATACTTATACATATTATTGCTAATATATTAAATTTAAGATTTATTTTATTTTTTTTCATATATTTTTCATTCCTTTTTTCATACAGATTATGTTTAACACATCTATTTTATATTAAAAATCTTTTATTGTAAACACATAATTAAATAATTTCTATTTTTTCAAAGTTTTTAGCAAAATTTTTTCTATTATACTCAAGAAATCTAGCCTTTCGGCTAGATTTCTTGCATAATATTAACTTGTTTTTTTAAAAATGGAAAAGAGAACCGTCCCAATTTCCAATTATAAATTTTCTATTTCTTCTTTAGTTAAACCTGTTATTTTTTCTATTTGTTCCATAGAAATATTTTCTTCCTTCATCTTTTTTGCTATTTCCAAACTTTTATTTTTTTCTCCATATTTAATACCTTCTTCTCTACCTCTTGCTAAGCCTTTATCATATCCTGCATCTGCTATTGCTTTTTGGTCCATTATGTATTTTTCTCTTAATTCTGCTAAGTATCTTTCATGTTCATCTTGACTTATTTGCTCTAATACCTCTTTTGCTTTCTTTATTGCTTTATTATTTTCTTTCATTGTTACCACCTCTGGATTTTTTAGAAAGTTTACCCATTTATCTAT
>CANQZV010000073.1 GCA_947628425.1 uncultured Clostridia bacterium
TATTATATAATTTTATATTAAATTTAGCAAGTATCTTTTTATAATTTATTAAATTAAATTTGTAATGCTTGCATATTATGACAAATTATGCGAAAATAGAAGAGTAAAATAAATTAAGAAAAGGAAATAAAATGGAAAAATATAAATCTGGATTTGTATCAATTATAGGAAGAACAAATGTGGGAAAATCTACATTAATTAATAATTTAGTTGGAGAAAAAGTAGCAATTATGGCAAACAAAACTCAAACAACACGAACTGCTATTAAAGCAATTGTAAATAGAAAAAATTCTCAAATTATTTTTATAGATACTCCTGGTATTCACAAACCAAAAACAAAATTAGGAAATACAATGATAGATACTGCATTTGGAACAATACTAGAAGTTGATGTTATTTTATTTATGATTGAAGCTAATTCTAACGGAATTGGAAAAGGAGATTCTAAAATATTAGAAAAGTTAAAAGAATCTCATAAGAAGGTAATTTTATTAATTAATAAAATAGATTTGGTAAAAAAGGAACAAATAGCAAAATTAATTGATTTATACTCAAAAGAATACAATTTTGAAGCAATTATTCCAATTTCTGCATTAAATAAAAAAGAAATAGAAACAATATTAATAGAAATAGAAAAATTATTAAAAGAAGGTCCTGCTTATTACAATACAGATGAATATACAGACCAAACATCTAGACAGTTAGTAGAAGAAATTATTAGAGAAAAAGCATTAAAATTATTAGATGATGAGGTTCCTCATGGATTATACGTTCAAGTAGAAAAAATGAAACTGTCAAACACCAAAAATAAAGAAAAAATATATAATATAGAAGCGACTATATACTGTTTAAGAGAATCTCATAAAGGCATTATTATAGGAAAAAATGGTCAAATGCTTAAAAAAATAGGAATCTATGCAAGACAAGATTTGGAAAAAATGTTAAATATA
Organism: uncultured Clostridia bacterium; assembly: GCA_947628425.1. GTDB lineage: Bacteria > Bacillota > Clostridia > TANB77 > CAG-508 > HGM13634. The sequence goes on from CANQZV010000073.1 coordinate 951, forward strand.
AAAATAAATCTAAAAACTTGGGTAAAAGTAAGAAAAGATTGGCAAGATGATGATGCTATTGTTAAAAAATTTAAATTAAATTAACTAGTATAAAATTTTTAAAAAATACAAATGATAAGATTAAAGGTAAAATACTTTTAACTTAGGAGTGGTGATATGCTTATGATTGAAAAAATGGCTTGGAATACCTTTAAAAAAACTGGAGATATTAATACTTTTTTAGAATTAAAACAATTAGAAAATTTAGAAATATATAATAATGGTGAAATAGATGGGAGTAATAAAAACAAAGGGAATTGTATTAATGGAAAGCAATCTTGGAGATTATGACAAAATGCTTACAATTTTAACACCAGGATTGGGAAAAATAGGGTGTGCTGCAAAGGGCGCTAGGCGCCCTAAAAGCCTGCTAATGTCAGGTAGTCAATTTTTATGCTTTGCAGATTATAACATTTATAAAGGAAATGATACTTATAACTTAAATTCATGTGAAACAATAGAATTATTTTATAATTTAAGAACAAATTTAGATAAATATCAGTACGCGGTACATATTACAAAAATTATTTTAGATGTAACAAACGAAAATGAAAACTGCTATAAAACCTTACAACTATTTTTAAATACATTATATACAATTTCAGAAACAAATAAAAATTTGGATTTTATTTTATCTATTTTCAAAATACGTTTAATGTGTATATTAGGTTTTAAACCACTAATAGATAAATGTTCAAACTGTGGAATAAATGAAGATTTTAAATACTTTAGTTTAAAACATAATGGATTTAAATGTAGTAATTGTGGAAAAAATGATAAAAGTGCAATAGAGTTATCTCCTGCAACAGTTGACGCAATTAGATTTATTGTAACAGCCCCTGCAAAAAAAATATTTTCATTTCATATTCCGGAAGAATCGGTCAAAGAATTAGAAATAACAGCCAAATTATATTTAAATGAGAAATTAGAAAAAGAATACAAATTGGAAAATTTATTTTAATAATAGTTATTTAATTTCTTATTATTGCATACACAATAATAAGGAGGAAATTTTTTAAAAAAGAATCAGCATATTGCTAATTCTTTTTTAAAATAGTTCTATTCCTTAGAAAGGAATGATTCTAAAATGAAGAATAAAACAATATTATTATGTATTATTTTTATAATACTAATATCTTCTATATGTTATGCTACAGATTCTGTTTATGTATGGTCTACAAATTCTTCAAATATTACAAATGCAGTACAAAATGATGCAATTGTAACATCATCTGAAATAACAGAAAATAACTCTTTAAACTTAGAATCTGGCTCTGCTATTTTAATAGAACAATCTACTGGTAATGTTCTTTATTCTCATAATGTACACGAACAGTTAAGACCCGCTAGCGTAACTAAAGTAATGTCTTTATTATTAATTATGGAGGCTTTAGACAATGGGCAAATTTCTTTAGATGACCCTGTACCATGTAGTGAAAATGCACATGCAATGGGTGGCTCTCAAATTTGGTTAGACACAACAGAAACTTTATCTGTAAATGACATGTTAAAATCAATGTGTGTAGTTTCTGCCAATGACTGTACAGTTGCAATGGCAGAATTTATAGCTGGATCTGAAGAAGCTTTTGTTCAAAGAATGAACGAAAGAGCAAAAGAACTTGGTATGAACGATACTTGTTTCAAAAATTGCCATGGTATAGATGAAGACGGTCATGTAACATCAAGTTATGACATTGCATTAATGTCTAGGGAACTATTACAAAATCATCCAAGTATTACAAATTACACAACAATTTGGATGGATTCAATTAGAGATGGAAAATCTGAATTAGTGAATACCAATAAATTAATTAGAAATTATAAAGGAGCTACAGGTTTAAAAACAGGCTCTACATCTTTAGCTTTATATAATTTATCAGCCTCTGCAACTCGTGATAATTTGTCTTTAATAGCAGTAATTATGAAAGCACCATCAACAAAAATTAGATTTGCAGAAGCTACAAAATTATTAGACTATGGTTTTGCAAACTATTCTTGCCAATCTTTTGGAAACAAAGGAGATATTGTAACATCAACAAATGTAAATAAAGGTGTTAAAAATAGTGTAAACTTAGTTTTAGAAAAAGATGCTGGAATATTGGTAAAAAAAGGAACATCATCAAACATTGTTCAAAATGTTAATATTAAGGAAAATATATCAGCTCCAATAAAAAAAGGAGACTGTTTAGGTACAATTAATTATGTTTTAGAGAATGAACAATTATTAGAAGTAAATTTACTTGCAGAAACCGATATAGAAAAAAATACAATTTGGAATTTAACAACTTCACTATATGTAAAATGGTTTAATATGTTGAGATAACAAATAATTGGTGGATTTTTATCCACCAATTATTTGTTATTTATTTAATGCATATGCCATTTCTTATGAACTCACATCTTGCGTACTATTTTTACTTTACAATCTGCTGATAGTGTAAAACTACATTCATATATTTTGAAATTTATTTATAATATTTTTCAAAGTCATAATTTTTCTATTTCTCCTTTAGTTAATCCCGTTGCTTCTTCTATTTGTTTAGTTTCAATGTTCATATTTTTTAATTTTTTTGCTATTTCTATTTTTTCTTTTTTCATTCCTTTTATCTCTCCTTCTTCTCTTGCTCCCTCTAAATTTGTTATTTCATCTCTTATTGCTTTTTCTCTTAGTTCTGCTATTCTTCTTGCTTCTTCATCTCCACTTAAATATTCTAGTTCCTCTTGTGCTTTTTTTATTTCTTTGTTCT
>CANQZV010000074.1 GCA_947628425.1 uncultured Clostridia bacterium
AATTAATAAACAATGTAAAAACATAACTTTCTAATATTTATGCAAAAAACGTATAATATATCATTTGAAGTGAAACGAAAAAGATATATTATACGTTTTTTTTGCACAAAATTAAACTAAAAACTCACATTGACTTGACAAGTGTGAGTTTTTGGTTTAAAATCTATATAGGGGTGAAAAAAATGATATATACTCATAAAGAGATGAAAGAAAAATACAGGTCAGATTATCAAATAAATAAGGCAATAGAAAATAAAAAAATATATAAAATAGAAAAAAATATATATTCTGATACTAAAAATATTAATTATTTGGAAATGATTTCTAAAAAATACATAAATGCTATTTTTACAATGGATAGTGCTTTTTATTTTCATAACTTAACAGATGTTATTCCAAGTAAAATTACTCTAGCAACAAAAAGAAATGCATTAAGGATAAAAGATAATAAGATAATACAGGTATTTACTTCTGAAAAATTATTTGAAATTGGAAAAACGCAAATGATTGTTGAAGGAGCAACTATTAATATTTATGATAAAGAAAGAATGCTAATAGAATTAATAAGAAATAGAAATCAAATAGCATTTGATTATTATAAGGAAATAATTTCTAATTATAGAAAAATGACTAATGATTTGAATATTAGTAAAATTGAAGAATATATAGAGATATTTCCATATGAAGAACATATATATGAAATATTACAAAAAGAGGTGTTTTAATGGATTTAAGAGAAATGAGGCAAAACTATATTGATGATGGATATGAACCTTTAGATGCTTCAGCGAAAGTATGCCAAGATATAATTTTAGCAAAAATATCTAAAAGTTCATTAAACAGAAATATAACTATAAAAGGTGGAGTAGTTATGCACAATATTTCAAAAGATAATAGACGTGCTACCAGAGATTTAGACTTGGATTTTATAAAATATTCGTTAGATGATAAATCAATAAAATCTTTTATAGAAAAATTAAATTATCCTAAAACAGATATAAATATAAAAATGATTGGAAAGATAGAAGAATTAAATCATCAAGACTACAATGGAAAAAGAGTATATATTGAACTTAAAGATAAAAAACATTATAAACTTGAAACGAAGTTAGATATAGGAGTTCATAAAAATTTTGATATAGAGCAAGATAAATATTGTTTTGATTTAAATAATATTAATGAAAGTGTTACATTGCTAATAAATTCAAAAGAGCAAATATTTACTGAAAAATTAAAATCGTTATTAAAGTTTGGTTTTGTTTCAACAAGATATAAAGATATTTTTGATTTTTACTATTTAATTAATAATGAAAATTTGGACAAAGGTAAATTATTAAAATGTTTTAATATATTAATCTTTAAAGATAAAGAAATGAAAGAGAATAATATTAATGATATATTTGAAAGATTAAATAAAATTTTACATAATAGAAATTACCAAAAAAACTTAAATACAGCTAAGAACAATTGGCTAGAATTGCCAATAGATGAGGTAATCGAAAATGTATTAAATTTCTTTGAAACTATACGTTTTGCAGAAATATAGGAGAAATTACAAAACTAACGAAAGAAGAAATGGAGAAAATAAAATAAATTTTTACAGTCAAAAAAATTGAATATTGTATAATTAATTGCACGTTGTAGACACAATAATCAAAAAAATTAAAAAAGTACTTGTAAAAAATAAATAGTTAATGTACAATAGAGAAGTAAAAACAAAAGAAAAGGAAGTATAAAAAATGGCAAAAGCTAAAACCGTTGAAACTGTAAGAGAGAGAGAGAGAGAGAGAGAGAGAGAGAGAGCTATACTTTAAACAAAAAAAGTACGGCTTTGTTCGACAATTTAATACAAACAAGTAATTCTATAAAAGAAAACAAAGGTAGAAATACCTTTTATATTGATATGCAAATAACAGACTAAAAAATTAGCCTGTTATTTTTATGTGCATTTTGTCCGTTAAGGGACGTTAGTTAATCGGACACTTTTAAGTGTCAATTAAGGGACGTATATTTAACTAACGTTTTAAAAAATTAATATAAGCCAAGTAATAAAAAAATATTAGCTAAAAATAATTAAATTGTAAATTAAATTATAAAAATGTCCGTTAAACTAACGTCCCTAAACGGACATAAATGAAAGGAGAAGGTTGAAATGAAACCAAAAGAAAATTTATTAAAAAAGGAAGAAAACAGAGGTATTACACTAGTAGCACTAGTGGTAACAATCGTTGTATTGCTTATCTTAGCAGGAATAACAATAACCATGTTGTTCAGCGATAGTGGAATAATAACAAAAGCAAGAGAAGCAGCAGAGGCAACAAAAAACGCACAATCAGATACAGAAAAAGGATTAAATGATTTAGCAGAAGAGTTAGCAGTGGCATCAGGAGAATATGACTGGAAATTGAATGAGGACGGAACAAAAGTAGTAAATAAAAACTATTCAAACGGAATAGAAATAGGCTCATACGTAAAATATGATTGTACACCAGTAGACGGGTCAGAAGATAGCTATGACTCTACTTCAGACAAAAATGGATATACTGATGTAAATAAGCAAACTTTTACAACAGCATATTATAAAAATAAAGACTGGATAGTATTAGGAGTAGATAATAAAGGACAACTATTGCTAATTTCAGATGAGTCTGTATATGAAGATGAGGACGGTTATTATTTAAATGGAAAAACAGGATATGAAAATAGAATAAAAGAATTAAATACAATATGTGATTTATACGGACATGGAAAAGGAGCAACAGGCGGAAGAATGTTAACAATAGAAGAAGTAAACAACATGACAGGATTAAATGGAAATAATACTGACGGAAAAGGAACAAAATGTAATGAAGGACAAATGAATGAATATGGAAATAAAGTAACATATTATTGGAATGGAGGAGACACACCATATTACGAATATACAAATTCAGAAGGATTAAAGTCAGAAAATTTAACAGGTAATTATCAAAATGGTTTCACATATTATGATGAAAGTACAAAACAATGGAAAACAAGTCAAAAGCCAGATAATGCAAGCACAACAGAAAAAATCAAAATAACAACAATAACAAGTACTGATTATTCTTATGATGCATCAAAATCAAGTATAAAAGGAAGCAAACTATATGAAATATTATTTAATAAAGGATCTTACTGGCTAGACTCGGCTGCAGTCTATACCAACCCTGACTGTGCTCGCTGGGGGATTGGTTCCGTGGACAGCAGTGGTGTCTATGCGTGTAGCGGCAGCTTGGTTGTTTCAAATGGCGATGAGGACTACGACTACTACGATGTTCGACCCGTAGTTTCTCTAAAATCTAACGTCCAACTTGAAAAACAAACACAATCAGATAAAGAAGGATACGAAGTATATATAATAAAATAGAACATTAAAATTTAACTAAATTACAATATGGTGTGTGCAATACATACCATATTTTTATGCTATTCAAAGTAATTTACAACACAAATATTTATTGTAAAAAATGACGAAATTTGTAGAAAAATGACACACGATTTATCTTGCAAAATGTAATATTTGTATATATAATAACGTTATTATATTTCTAGCCAAAAGGCATCAATTTTAATATTCATTA
>CANQZV010000075.1 GCA_947628425.1 uncultured Clostridia bacterium
AGCAACTTACCAAAATATAATAATGGAAGTGAAATAACATATACAGTAAAAGAAACAACAATACCAAAAGATTATACAGTAAGTTATTCAGATGATACTTTTACAGTTACAAATACTTACACACCAGAAAAAGTAAGTAAAACAGTAAAAAAAGTATGGAATGACAGTGAAAACAAAGACAGAATAAGACCAAATAGTATTGAAGTTACATTGTATAAAACAGTTAATGATAATAAAGAAGAAGTAGATACTCAAGTTTTAAATATGAGTAATAGCTGGGAATATACATGGCAAGGATTAGATGAAAAACAAGATGGAGAATTAATTATTTACAGTGTTGAAGAAGCTTCAATAAACGGTTATACAGCAAATTATAGTAGTCAAAATTATCAAAATACAGACATCATTACTATTACCAATACACATACACCAAAAGAAATTACTGGAACATATAATGTTTCTTTAAAGAAAACAGATAATATAGGAAATGAATTGCAAGGAGCAGTTATTAAAGTAAATGGTGAAGATTATACAGTAGGAACAGCAAATATTGTAACAGGAGCTACATTAGAAAATGCTAATTCATTTACATTAGAATATACAATAGAAGAAATAAGTGCGCCAAATGGGTATTTAGGTTTACCTGTTCAAAAAGAAGTCAAAATACAAGTAGAAGTTGAAGAAGTTGATGATTCATATGTTATTAAAAGAGCATATTTAATAGATGAATCAGGAGATAGATTAGAAGCTGATGATGCAATTACAATAGATTTTGAGCCTAGTACAAATACAATAATAATTAAAGTTGCAAATAATCCAATACAAAAAGAATTTGACTTAGCTTTAAGAAAATTCATTACTAAGGTAAATGAAAATAGTTTACAAAGAGAACCAAAAGTAGATACTTCTACAATTGCTACAACAGGAACAGCTACATATAACCATACAAAGGATCCTGTTTCTGTACAGGTAGGAGATATTGTAACTTATACCATTAGAGTATATAATGAAGGAGAAACAGATGGTTATGCATCACAAATTACAGATTACTTACCAGAATGGTTAGACTTTTTACCAGATGATGAATTAAACCAAAAATATTTATGGCAACAAGATATTAATAATTTTAGAAAAATAACAACAAATGTTACATCAAAAGATTCAGTAACAGGTGAAACAATATATTCTAATAGAGAAAATAAACAATTATTACTAGCATATAATGGTGGAGAAACATTAGATTATATAGATTTAGAAATTAATGCAAGAGTTAATGAAAAAGCACAAGTAAAACAATTAATTACAAATATAGCAGAAATATCTCAAATGCAAAATACACAAGGAGAAGAAATAATAACAGATAGAGATTCTACAAGAGGAAATGTAAATCTTCCATTAGATGAGAATTTACCAAATTATAAAGGTAACCAAGAGAATAAAGATGATTTAGCTGATGAAAACTATTTCTATAAAGGTCAAGAAGATGATGACGATTTTGAAAAACTAATTTTAGAAAGATTTGACTTAAGCTTAAAGAAATTTATTAGCAATGTAAATGAAGAAAAAGTTAATCCATCAAGAGAGCCAGAAGTAAATGCATCTGAATTAGGAACAAAAGATGAAAATGGAAATACTATTACAGACGCTACTTATGATGTTTCAAAAGATCCAGTAAAAGTTAAAAAAGGTGATATTATTACTTATACAATAAGAGTATATAATGAAGGAACATTAGCAGGTTATGCAAATGAAATAATTGATTACATTCCAGAAGGATTAGAATTTGTTGAAGATAGTTCAATTAATATAACTTATGGTTGGAGATTAGAAAATGAAAATTTAGTAACAAACTATTTATCTGATTCTAATATAAATAATATCATTCCAGGGGTTACAGAAGATGCAAATGGTAATAAAATATTATCATATAAAGATGTTCAAGTTCAATTAAGAGTTGTAGCAGATCCAACTCAAATGACTAATGAAACAATTGTAAACTGGGCAGAAATAAAAGAAGATAGCAATAATGATGATGATTCAACACCTGGAAATAATGAAAAAGATGAAGATGATATAGATCAAGATGTAGTTGAAGTAACCTATTTTGACTTAGCATTAAGAAAATTCATTACAAATGTTGATGGAACAGAATATAATAATAGAGCTCCAAAGGTAGATGTATCAAAACTAGGAAAAATAGATGAACAAACAGGTGAAAAAATAACATCAGGAACATATGAACAAACAAAAGACCCAGTTGTTGTAGAAACAGGAAGTATTGTTACTTACACAATAAGAGTATATAATGAAGGAACAGAAGCGGGATATGCAACAGAAATAACAGATAACATTCCTGAAGGATTGGAATTCTTACCAGAAAATGAAACAAATATCTCTTATAAATGGATGATGATTGATGAAGAAGGAAACATTACACAAGATGTTTCAAGAGCAAAAAGAATAACAACAAATTATCTATCAGAAGAAAATGGAGAAGAAAATGTTTTATCTCCATATCAAAACGAAAATGGTAATATAGCATTAGATTATAAAGATGTTAAAGTAGCATTTAGAGTAATAGAACCAAACTCATCTGATAGAGTTGTTGTAAATACTGCTGAAATATCAAAAGACAGTGGAGATGATATAGATTCAATTCCAGAAAATGACGATTTAGTAGAAGATGATATAGATAGAGAATATGTAAAAGTAGAAACATTTGACTTAGCACTAGAAAAATGGGTAACAGCAACAAAAGTTACATACAATGGAAAAACAAAAACAACAAAAACAGGCTTCACAGCAGAATCAACAGAAATGGCAAAAGTAGATTTAGTAGCATCACAAATAAATAAAACAACAGTTAAATTTGTATATTGCATAAGAGTAACTAACCAAGGTCAAGTTGCAGGATATGCTACAGAAATAAAAGATTATGTACCATCAGGATTAAAATTCTTACAAGAAGATAACCCAGATTGGACATTACAAGATAATGATATAGTTACAACAGACAAACTAAAAGATACATTACTAGAACCAGGACAAAGTGCAACAGTAGAAATAACATTAACATGGAAAAAATCTTCTACAAACATGGGAGTAAAAACAAACTGGGCAGAAATAAGTGCAGATTCTGGAGATGATATAGATTCAATACCAGACAATAATAATAAAATAGAAGATGACATTGATGATGCATCAGTAATACTATCAATCAAAACAGGTAGTGTTAAAATGTATATTGTACTAACACTTATATCTGTAACAATATTAGGTGGAGGAGTATTCTTAATTAAGAAATATGTACTAAACTAATAATATAAATGTAGGAAAAAGGAACAGTTCTCTTTTCCACACTTTGCAAGAAATCTAGCCGAAAGGCTAGATTTCTCGGTTTTATAGAAAATTTTGTTAAAATATTGAAAATAAATATTGACAATTGATAATAAATTATATACAATAATCGCACAGCAAAATATTTTGTAAAAAGATGTG
>CANQZV010000076.1 GCA_947628425.1 uncultured Clostridia bacterium
TTTAAGAGAACAAATATTTTTTTGTTGGGACATTTTCTCATTTCTTTACTTAAGACATTATCACATTTCTTTCATACGTGATTTTTTAATTTTAATTAATATTGTTGACTATTTTTTTTTACTAATATATAATCAGTTAACAATGTGTGAAAAAATGGAAAAGAGAACCGTCCCTTTTTCCATATTTATAAAAGAAGAGGTAATAAATGAACAATATATTAGAAGAGTTAAATAACAAACAATATGAAGCAGTTGTTAATACAGATGGACCATGTTTGGTAATTGCAGGTGCTGGTAGTGGAAAAACAAAAGTATTAACACATAAAATAGCATATTTAATATATGAAAAAGATGTAAAACCATGGAATATTCTAGCTATTACTTTTACTAACAAAGCAGCAAATGAAATGAAAACAAGAATTAACTCATTAGTAGGAAATGCAACAAATGATATGTGGATAGGAACTTTTCATTCAATTTGTGTTAAAATTTTAAGAAAATTTATTGACAGAATTGGGTATAATTCGTCATTTATTATTTTTGATACTTCAGATCAGAGAACATTAATAAAAGATTGTTTAAAATCATTAAACATAGATGATAAAATGTTTACGGACAGATCAGTTTTATCAGAAATATCTAATGCAAAAAATGAAATGTTAGAGCCTATGCAATATTCTTTAAGAGTGAATGGAGATTATAGAAAGGAAAAGATTGCAACTGTTTATACATTGTATGAACAAAGATTAAAAGATAATAATGCTATTGATTTTGATGATATTATTAATTTAACTATTAAAATATTATCAGAGAATCCTGATGTATTAGAATATTATAGTAATAAATTTAAATATATATTGGTAGATGAATATCAAGATACTAATAAAGCACAGTTTACTTTAGTAACTATGCTAGCAGCATTACATGGAAATATTACTGTTGTTGGAGATAATGACCAAGGTATTTATAGCTTCAGAGGTGCAGATATTTCTAATATTTTAAATTTCGAAAAAGATTTTCCAGGAACTAAAATTATTAAGCTAGAGCAAAATTATAGATGTACAGGAAATATTTTGAATGCAGCAAATGCAGTTATAAAAAACAATGAAGTGAAATATAAAAAGAAATTATGGACTGAAAATGATATAGGAAAACTTCCAAATGTTTTTTGTGGAGAAAACGAATATGACGAAGCATCGTATGTTGTAGAACAAATAAACAGATTAAGAAGAGAAGAATATTATAAATACTCTGATTTTGCAATACTTTATAGAATGAATGCGCAGTCAAGAGCAATTGAAGATATATTAAGAAGAGAAGATATTCCATATAAAATAATTGGAGGATTAAAGTTCTATGAACGAAAAGAAATAAAGGATATTATAGCATATTTAAGATTAATATATAATCCAGCAGATAATTTAAGTTTAAAAAGAATTATTAATGAACCAAAGCGTGGAGTAGGTAAAACTAGTATAGATAATATTTCTAAATTATCAGAAGAAAATAATATATCTATGTATGAAATTATTAAAAATGCAGTAGATTATGGATTAAATAGAGTATATGTTAACACACGAGAGTTTATTGAACAAATAGAGTATTTATTAGATAAAAAGGATAAATTATCAATTTCTGAATTAATTAAAGAAACATTAAATAAAACAGGCTATACAAAAGCATTAGAAAATGAAAATACTGTAGAAGCGGAAAGTAGAATTCAAAATTTAGAAGAGTTCTTAACAGTCGCAATGGAATTTGAAGAAGAGTTTGTAGAAAATTCTCTAGGAGAATTTTTAGAAGGGTTAGCTTTATCTAGTGATATTGATAATATGGAAAATGAAGAAGATTCTGTTACACTAATGACATTACATAGTGCAAAGGGACTAGAATTTCCAGTGGTATTTTTAGTAGGAATGGAAGAAGGAATATTTCCTGGACATCAATCAATAGGTGAACCAAAAGAATTAGAAGAAGAGAGAAGATTATGCTATGTAGGAATTACAAGAGCTAAACAATATTTGTTTTTAACATGTGCAAAGCAAAGAACAATATTTGGTTCAACTACTTATAATAGTCCATCTAGATTTTTACAAGAGATACCAGAAGAATACTTAGAAGGTTATAAAGAAGCATTTGAATATAATAAACAGTCTTCTTATGGCAGTTCATCGTATGATTGGGAATATGGAAGTAGAGCATCAAAAATAACAACATACAAAGTAGAAACAAGTAATGTACTTCAGAAGTCACAATCATATAATAATACAAATAAAATTAATTCTACATATAATTTTAAAACTCCAGAAAGCTTTTTAGCAAATTTAAATAAAGAAAAAGAAGAAGAGATAGATTTGTCTAAATATAAGGCAGGAGTAAAAGTATATCACAAAAAATTTGGAAATGGTATTATTAATTATGTAGAAGAAGAGGGAGAAGATTTAAAGGTAGATATTAATTTTGAAAAGGCTGGACATAAACGTTTAATGGCAAAGTTTGCAAATTTACAAATAATAAATTAATAAGATAACAAAGGAGATAGATTAACTATCTCCTTTTATATATGTTTAAATAATAATTAATTAAAAGTATGAATATATTTTGTATTTAAGGCTAATAATGTAAATAATTATATAATGAAAGGATGATGAAAATGGCAGATTTAACACAAGTAGAATTACAAAATTTAAGACACTTAATAGGTGCACATGAAATATCTTATCAAAAGCTAAATAATTATTCACAACAATGTGTAGATCCACAAATTAAGCAATTATTTACAAAATCCGCTCAAGATGCATTAAACACAAAGCAAAAATTATTATCTTTTTTGAACGAATAAGTTTGTAGTATAAATTTTAGATTATATTATTAATTTAAAATTTATACGATTAGAAAATTTTTTTTAGAATGGAGATGATTAAAAATGGATGAAAAAACGATGGTTAATGATATTTTAGAGTCTGTAAAATCAGAACTTACAACTTACCAAGGAGTTATAACAGAAACGGAGAATATGCAGTTGAGACAAACGATTCAACAAATAAGAAATAATGATGAATCGTTTCAATATGAATTATTTAAAATTGCTGAAACAAAAGGATACTATAAACCTGCAGCAAAGGCAACTATAACAGAAATAACCGATGTAAAAACAGAGTTAGAACAATAAATTATAATTTGTTGCTAAATTAATCTGTATTCGCTCCCGGTGATTTATTTAAATTTTCATCGCAACGCCCCAACTGCATAATAGGCTGTATATAAAATTTAT
>CANQZV010000077.1 GCA_947628425.1 uncultured Clostridia bacterium
TATTTAGATAACTTGGCGTATCTGGAAAAATTGGCACAAAAAAGAGGGCAACCCGATTATGAGTTACCCTTTATTTATTTTTACTTTTTCAGTTTTATTTCTTTTTCCTTTTAGTATGTTCTTTTCTTAACAAGCCTTCAAGATTTCCAGTCTGCCAAAATGGTTTTTCTTCCCAAGTTATCTCTTTGGCATATTTTATTGTTTTTTCTATTCTGTCAAGTATTATATTCATTTCTTTTACTGTATCTATTCTTATCATTTCTGTATCATATTGAGTTATATGCTCGTCTATTTGTTCCAGTTCTTGTATTAAATTACTTATTCTATTCATTATCTTAAACCAGCCAGAGTACTTATATGTTTCTGCCTTTATATTTTCTGTTAGTGGTGTATCTTTTACTATTATTAACATTGTTTTATCTCCTTTCATACTTTGTGATTATTGACAAATGGGTGTTATACTGGACTGTTTCTATCTGCTCGAAAAATCTTAATCTTTTCTAACCACTCATTTTTAATCACCTCTAAGTATAGTTTACTTATTTATTCTTGAAGCGGGAGAGGAAATAGTTATTTTTATTTGCCTATTATTTTAGTTTTAAGACTATTGATTTCTTTATAGGTAAAGTATATATACTTGTTTTATTATTTTGTTTCTTGACTATTTTCAAGTGTTTAAGATTATGATTAAAGTTAGATAGGGCAAAAGAAAAAGGTTCAGTACCTTTAATGGTGCTGGACCTCTTTTATTCTTGACTTATATGAGTTTATTTAATCTTTTTTGCTACTATTGCGAATCTTCCGTTTTCTTGTGAATATTCACAAGTAGAAAGTGTAAGTAATTGTTCTCCGTATGTTGCTGTTTTTCCAGTATCATAAATACTTGCTTTTTTACTTTCTTCGACAAAATTATTATATTCTTCTTCTGTTTTTGCATTGACAAAATAGTAGTATCTAAAAACGTTTTGTTCACTCTTATAGAAAACTCTTGACTCAAAAACTGATATGATCTCGTATGTAACATCTTCTGTTGTAGTTGTAAATCTGATTGTTGGGTGTTCTTCGTAAAATTCTTTATTACTATATTTGATTAAATCTTCAAACATCAAACCTTGTTTATTTCTATGCCCATATATTAAGTAATTTGTACTTGGTTTTGTTAAGTCAAAATCTTTATCTAGGAAAATGCTACCATTACTTGATTTTTCTTTCTTATAATTATGAGTTAGGTAGTAATCATTATCTTTTGCTTGACAAACTGGGTAATTGATATTAGTTCCTGCTATTTCTAACCAGCCTATGATTTCTTCATTTTCCTTTTTTAGTTCTTCCACTTGTAGCATTCTTTCTGTTTTTTCTTCGGTAACCTGTTCCTTATCTATTACTACATTTTCTAATATGTTTTGACTTTCTTGTTTTTCTTTATTTGATTTATAGATATATAATGCTATGAGAACAATGCTTATTATGAAGATTATAACAAAAATCGTTCTTATGATTTTTCTTCCCAAAGTTCCCTTTTTCTTGATTTTGTGTTTTCCTTTTTCCACCTTGTTTGACTCCTTTACGAAATTAGAGCAGAGTTTTAATCTGCTCTAACTATATATGATTATTTTGTTTCTTTTTTCTTTCTTAATGCTACTATTCCTACTGCTGACATTAAAGTTATAGGTAGTATATATTTGATTAGATCTGTTGTTCCAGTCTTTGGTGTTTCGTCTAATTCTCCTTTATTGTTTGTTGTTTCTTTTACTGCTAGAACGAATGGAGAAAGTTCATTTACTGTTATTGTTATTTTCCCGTCTTTAACAACTTGTTCAAAATGTTCGTAAGTTCCATCTTTCTTTTGATGTAGTATATAAACTGTTTTTCCATTGTAGTTTGTTCCTACATTGAAAGTTATATTTATTGGGTTTGTTAATTGTGTTGCTCCTTCTAGTATTAACTCATAAGTTCCTATTATATTTGTATAACCTTTAACTTTTACCTCGTTATTCATTTTTGTATTTTCTTTTACTTCTACTTTTATATTAACATTTTGTTCTAGTCCATCAACATATATATTATTTCCTACTGGTGTTCCATATTCTTTTTGTATTATAACTTGTGTTTCTAAAATTGGACAATCATACCAACTACCATTTATTTTATTAAATGTTACATCTTTATCGCCAGAATATTCCTTATCCGTATATTCTTTAATTCTTTGAGTAGCATATTTTAAAAATGCTATTTCGTTTTCTTCAATATCGTTTGGAACAATTATCTTATATTGCAAATAAGTTGCTATATCTAATTCTCCAAAGTTTATACCATTTTTATACATTGTATAAGTATCTTCTCTAAAAGAGATACTGCCCCTACTTCCAGAATTTTCAAGAGTTAGACCTAGTTTTTTGATTTTTTCTAACATTTCATTAAATTCTGAAATATTTTGACCTAATTTATCTATATCTACACATTCATTATGAGAATACATATACATATAAGTATCTTTTTTGAATCCTAGTTCTTCAAGTATTTTTTTGATATTGTCGTCATTAAAAACTGTATATGTGCATTCTTCGTCTTTTTCTATATTGAATGTACTTCCCATATTAGAATAATAAACATCATATTTTCCGTTTCCTAGACTTAATGTATTAGTATCTTCATAATATCTAACCATAGGAGATAGTGGCTTTTCATTACTTCCATCTGCAACTACTTTTCCATCTTTTATAATATATTCATTATTAACTTTTAAATTAGAATTATTTTCAAAACCTACCTTGTAAAAATAGAACCAAGCATTTAATGTATCTACTTCTTTTGTGTCTGCATTAGTTGCCTTAAATGTATAGTTTAGTTCTCCACTTCTACTTGTTATATCTTCTGGTTTGACAGGACAGGTATAATAATATGTATGCTCTGTTTTTTCTTTAAAAGTAAATGTTCCAAAATCGGTTTTTATTGTTTCTCCATAGTTATTATCAACTTGCATTTCATAAATACAATCTGTATAATCTTTATCTGTATTTAGTATTGCACCTGGTCCACCAGATTGTGGTGGATAATAACATACATCATTTCCATTTTTGTCTAATACTCTTATATCAGCAATCAAATCATCTGTTGCTCTAACACTTGTTGTCCCAATTAGTAGCACTGTAAACAATGCTATCATAATAATTATTAAACTTTTCGTTCTTAACTTCATTTTTTCTTCTTTCCTTTCTACTTCTATATTTTACTCT
>CANQZV010000078.1 GCA_947628425.1 uncultured Clostridia bacterium
ATTTTCGAGCAAGTTACGGGTGGGGACCGACAAATTATAGGGTGTTATAAAATTTGGAAATAGTGGAAATAGGGACGGTTCTCTTTTCCAAAAATATAAATGTTATTATTTGGGATAAATCAAATGTAAGTTATTTATCTGCTATCAAAAAGATTTCAGACTGTTTTGAGACTTTTTTGAAAAATTACGTCCGACAGCCCTTTGAGGCGGGGGAATACCCGTTAGCTTGGAGGGCTTAATTTTGAAAAAAATGTGCTCAAAAATAGTCTGAAAAATTATAAAATTATCTTGACAAATTACAATTTATTTTATAATTTACTTGCAAATTTTAATAATATAGTATAGACTTTTAAAAGATAAATTTGAAAAGAGCTTTTTTAAAATTATTCTTGTAATGAAAAGGAATGAAAATTATGGCAGATAAATTAATTATTGTAGAATCTCCTGCTAAAGCAGGAACAATTAAAAAATTTCTTGGTGGAAATACAAAAGTTGTTGCTTCAATGGGGCATATTAGAGATTTGCCTAAGTCTAAACTTGGTGTGGATATAGATAATAATTTTGAACCAGAATATATTAATATTAGGGGTAAGGGAGACTTAATAAAATCATTAAAAAGCGATGCAAAAAAAGCAAAGCAAGTTTATCTTGCAACTGACCCTGACCGTGAAGGTGAAGCTATTGCATGGCATTTGGCAAATATTTTAGATATAGACATGAATTCAAAATGCAGAGTAACTTTTAATGAAATTACAAAAGATGCGGTAAAAGAAGCAATTAAAAATCCTAGGGCGGTTGATAAAAACTTAATAGATGCACAACAAGCAAGAAGAGTTTTAGATAGAATTGTTGGTTATAAAATTAGTCCTATATTATGGAAAAAAGTTAGAAGAGGCTTATCTGCAGGTAGAGTACAATCTGTTGCTGTTAAACTAATTGTTGATAGAGAAAAAGAAATTGAAAATTTTATTCCTGAAGAATACTGGAATATGTATGTTCAATTAAAAAAGAAAAAAGATATATTTAAAGCTAAACTAGTTAGTAAAAATGGTAAAAAAATAGATATTCATACAAAAGATGAAATAGAAAATATATTAAAAGAAATAAATAATGCATCATTTGTTGTAAAAGAAATAAAAAAATCTAAAAGAAAAAGAACACCAGCACCTCCATTTACTACAAGTACAATGCAACAAGAAGCTTCTAGAAAATTGGGATTTACTCTAAAGAAAACAATGTCTGTAGCACAAAGTTTATATGAAGGTGTTAAAATTCCGGAAAAGGGTACAGTTGGTTTAATTACTTATATGAGAACAGATTCAACAAGAATTTCGGATGTAGCAAGAAAAGTAGCACAACAGGAAATTACTAAAATATATGGTAAAGAGTATTATGAAAATAGATATTATAAAACAAAAACAGATGCTCAAGATGCACATGAAGCAATTAGACCTACTTATATTAATTTATCACCAAGTTATTTAAAAGATAGTTTAACAAAAGATCAATTTAAATTATATAATTTAATCTATAATAGATTTCTAGCAAGCCAAATGTCTGATGCTATTTACGATACAACATCAGTTCAAATAGATGCAAATGAATATAACTTTAAAGCTAATGGTCAAACATTAAAATTTAAAGGATTTATGGCATTATATGTGGAATCTAAAGATATAGAAGAAAAAGAAGAAAATAACAATATTCCAGATTTAGAACAAAATGATATTTTAGAAAAAGTAAACATAGAAAATATACAAAGTTTTACTCAACCACCAGCAAGATACACTGAAGCAAGCTTAGTAAAAACTTTAGAAGAAAAGGGAATAGGAAGACCAAGTACTTATTCTCCAACAATTACTACAATTTTAGAAAGAAGATATATTGAAAAAGAACAAAAACAATTAATACCTACAGAATTAGGTATAGTAGTTAATAATCTTTTAGTAAATAGTTTTACAGATATTCTAAGCGAAGAATTTACAGCAGACATGGAAACAGAATTTGACAAAGTTGCTATTGGAAAACAAGCATGGAAAAATGTTATAAAAGAATTTTATGAACCATTTGAAAAAGAATTGCAAAAGGCAAATGAAGAATTAGAACATGTAGAATTAAAGGAAGAAGTTTCAGATGTACCATGCGATAAATGTGGTAGATTAATGATAGTAAAATATGGAAGATACGGAAAGTTTTTAGCATGCCCAGGTTATCCAGAATGTAAAAACACAAAACCATTTGTGCAAACAATAGATACACCATGTCCAAAATGTGGAGGAAAAATACAAATTAGAAAAACCAAAAAAAGAAAAACATATTATATATGTGAAAATAATCCTAAAAGTTGTGATTTTATATCATGGAATAAACCAAAAAAAGATAAATAATTTTTGTATATTAATATAAAAATCTATTAATTATAATGCATAAATATGTGATTTACAGATATTTAAAATCATTTTATACAACTAAAAAATTGTTAAAATTCTATTATATAGAATTTTTAACAATTTTTATTTTTACTTTATTATCTTTTACTTTTGCTTTTATTTTTATATCATAATCTAAATTATTTTTAAATTTTAAATCAGCCGATTTATAAGATACAGCTGCATCTTTACCATCTTGAATGTATACAACATCTCTACTATGCTCATGCCTTTCTATTATTTTTATTCCATCAACATCTAATAAGGCATTATAAATGGTAGTACTTACTTGACATATACCACCACCATAGCTTTTTTTAATTTTTCCATCAGATGTAAATGATTTTGCTTTTCTATAACCTTTTTCTTTAGTAGGGCAACCAAGAGTATTCCATAAAGAAAAGGTATCACCAGCTTTTACTACTGTATCATTCAAAGTTTCACACGCTAAAGAAATGTTGGAATATCTAGCTTTTGTATCTACAGGAAGCTTAGTAGAAAAATCTGATAGTTTATCTTCTGTAGAAGTATTTGTATTTTGTTCTATATTTATATTAGAATCTATACTATTAGTTATAATGTTATTTTCTTGATTAGTAGAAGTTTTTTCAGCTGTATAATTACTAGAAGATATATTATTAATTGTAGAATTTTGCTTATAAAAATAAAATCCTAAACCAATAATAATTATTATTAATAAAATTATTACTATTTTTTTCATTTGAATACCTCATATAATAAATTTTAATAATATTTTTTCCAAAAAACATATAAATATTTATAAT
>CANQZV010000079.1 GCA_947628425.1 uncultured Clostridia bacterium
GATCTTTTTCTTATGTACGTTAAAAGCCATATCTCAATAACAATTATAAGTATTAACCAAATAAAATCATTTTGATATTTCATTTTTTTCTCCTTTGTTTAGATATCCTAATAGGATATTTTAAACTAAATTTAATATAAATTATTTAATATCTTTTTAATATATTCTAGGTCTATTTCTGGCCAGTCAAAATCAATTTTACTTAAAAGTTTTAAAGTAAATTTATTTATTGTGTATAAGTTTGTTTTATAAACCAAATTGCTCTCTTTATCTAAGTCATTTAACAAAACATTTACTTTATCTGATTTGACATTATTATATAGCCATTTTTTTAGTTTCTTTTTAAAGATATCATTTTCTACAATTTTAACATTAATATTTAATTTACACAATATTTTATATAAATCATTTATAAATAAATGTTTAGAATTATATAAATGAACTACTGAATATGATCTATTTCCATATTCCATACACCTTACTATTGATTCCGCTACTTTATCAACAGGAGTAAATTCAATTTCATTGTTCATAATTGATTGTGGCATCATTCCCAAAGCTATGAATGCTTTAAGCCTGTTTGAAAAAGCATTTTCTGCTCCGTTTTCTTGGAATTTACCATCTGTATATCTATTTGTAATGTTTCCAATTCTCATAATTAAAGCATTTAATTTTTTCTTTTCCATTTCTTCTAAGATAATTTTTTCTGCTTCAAATTTACTTCTAACATATACATTATCAAACGATTGATTAATAAATAAATTATTTTCACCAAAATAAACTTTTTTTCTTGGATTATAACTTAATGCTAAGTTTGTAACAGTATTTCCTGATACACTTACAGTTGATGTTTGGAAAAATTCTTTATTATATTTTTCACAAAATTCAATTATATTTCTTACACCATTAACATTTATTTTCTCAAATTCACTATATTCTCCATAATGTTTAACTAATGCAGCACAATTTAAAACGTATGAAACATTATTTCCTACAAAATCGTACAAATCATCTGATAGTCCAAATCTTTCTTGAGTAATATCACCATTTATTACAAATAGTCTAGTTCCAAATAAATTATTTAAATCACTCTTGAAATAATAATTAAATTTATTTTTTAATTTATTTTCTGGAGATGTACTTAAATCTTCTCTAATCAAACAATATATTTTTATATCATCTACTTTTAACAATTCTGCTAAACAATGTATTCCTAAAAATCCAGTAGCACCTATTAATAATACATTTTTTAACTCGCGTTTTTTAAGTTTTATTTTTTTATGAACACTATTATTTTTCAAAATTTTATTAATTTTCTTAAAATCTTTTTTCGTGTAAATTTTTAATGTATTAGTATCTTTATTTTCTATAAATTTTGCTAGACTAGAAATAGTATTATATTTAAATATTTCACCATAATTTACACTGTATCCAGCTTTCATTAATTCAAGTTGTAATTTTAAAGCACATAGAGAATCTCCACCAATATCAAAGAAATTATCATCAATACTTATTTTTTCAAGAGATAATATTGAGCCCCACATTTTGCATAGTTTCTTTTCCAAAGGCGATGAAGGAGCAACAATATTTTTTTCTTCAATTTTTGGGTCTGGTAAAACTTTTCTATCTATTTTTCCATTTGGAGTATAAGTAAAATTCTTTATTTGTATTAAATAAGTTGGTACCATATAGTTTGGCAATTTTTTTGCTATGCTATCTTTAAGTAGTGATATAGATACTCTTCCAGTAGATGTAAAGTAACCACATAAAATATCTCTACCATTTATATTTTTTACGCAAACTACTGCATCTTGAATACCTTTATAAGCACAAATTGTACTTTCTATTTCTAAAAGTTCTATTCTAAGTCCACGAACTTTTACTTGAAAGTCAACTCTACCTAAACATTCTAGTTCACCGGTTGGTAAAAGTTTAACTAAATCGCCTGTATCATACATTCTTTGACCTTTATAGTCTATGTATCTTTCTGCTGTCATTTCTGGCTTATTGATATATCCTATTGACATACCCAAG
Source organism: uncultured Clostridia bacterium (assembly GCA_947628425.1). Classification (GTDB taxonomy): domain Bacteria; phylum Bacillota; class Clostridia; order TANB77; family CAG-508; genus HGM13634. Next base: position 2,035 of record CANQZV010000079.1, read on the forward strand.
CCACCTATAAATAGTTTTCCAGGAACGCCAACAGGTACTTGATTTAAATCATTATCTAAAACATAAATACAAGTATTAGGTACAGGAGTTCCTATTGTAATTTTTGATTTTGTATTAGTTAATTCTTTAAATGTTGAAGCTACTGTTGTTTCGGTTGGACCATATCCATTAAAAATTCTAGCATTTGTTACTTCTTTAATCTTTTTTAGAAGTTCCATTGGGAAAGGCTCACCAAGTATTGAAATTATTTCTAATTTCTTTATATATTCAAGATTATCTGTCATTAAAAATCTAAATTTTGATGGTGTTGTTTGTAAAATCTGAACTTTATTCTCTAAACAAATTTTATTTAGAAGAATTGGATTATTTTGTTCTTCATTATTTGCAAAAACTACTTTCATTCCAGTACATACTGGAACTAAACTTTCAAAAACAAATATATCAAAGCACATTGTAGTAATACTTACAATTGTTTTTCCCTCAATAGGAATTATTGTTGAAATAGATTGTATAAAATTAGATAATCCAAGTTGTTTTAAAAGTACTCCTTTAGGTCTTCCTGTTGAACCAGATGTGTATATTAAATAAGATACATCATCAGGACTTATTTTTACATCAAATTTTTCGTAATCATCATAAGATGATTCATCATCTACATCAATTCTTTTTATTCCAAAATTAGTTTTTATGCTTTCTTCTGTAAGTAATAATTTTACTCCGCTATCTTCAATTATATACTTAACTCTATCTTCTGGATATGTAGGGTCTATTGGTAAATATCCTGCACCAACTTTTAAAATAGCAAGCATAGAAATTAATAGTTCCGCACGTCTATTCATCATTATTCCGATGGCTTTATACTTGTCTTTAGATATTTCATTTTTAAATACTGGCATTTTTCTGATGTGATTAGCCAATCTATTTACTCTGTTTTCAAGCTCTTTATAAGTATATTTTTTGCCTTCAAAAACAAGGGCAACTTTATTAGGAGTTTTTGCAACTTGTTTTTCAAATAATTCTATAACTGATATATTTTTATTAATATCTAATTTTGGATAAACTTCTGGTACTTC
>CANQZV010000080.1 GCA_947628425.1 uncultured Clostridia bacterium
AATATAAGCAGAACAATTATCGTCATTTTTGTATCTTATGACGAATAAAAATGAACACGAGGGACAGTCCTTAAATGTTCAAAAGTGAACATCTGGGACACTCCTTCGTGTCAAAAATCTCCGTCCCCATTGACAGGAGTCCTTAAATGTCAATGGGGACGGAGATTTTATTCTACTTTTTCAAATTTTTCATAATTGTTAAGCTCTTTTTTTGCAATCCATTGATACTCTAGAATTTAAGAGACTTCAAGTTTACATCTCCATGTGCATTTTATAATTCAAGTTCTGGACATTCAACCCATTCAAAAGCTGTTCTATAACGACCAGAATCCCTCGGTGCACCTTTCCACCTTCCCAAAACACCATTAACATTTGAGCCTGTACCATATACATTTCCTGATTCTGTTATACAAACAACAAATTCATTTCCTGCAGCTACACTAGTAACCTTTTCCTTATCAAAAATGCAGGATAGTTCATACGTAACTCCACCTAAATTTCCTTTTCCATTTCCTATTCTACTATCTAATCCACAACCATACACTTTTCCACTTTCACTTAATAAAATATGTGATAATGATGTACTTGCAACATCAATCATTTTTTCTGATGTTTTAAGTATTTCCCCATCACCATTTATATTATGGTTAGTACCATTTGACCATCCATCATTTCTCGCGTATCCATGAACAATAATTTGTTTTTCTCCTAATAGAAATATACCAGATTGATCATTATAATTATAAATCTTTCCAACATCTTGCCATATTTTTGGAGCTTCTTTCATCTCCTTACCGTAGCTAAAGCCCTCATATCCAGTATTAGCACATCCACCAACCAAAATTTTATTACCTTTTACCATTAATAGGCTAGTACTAGCAAAAAAGTCTGTAATGTTATCATTTATTTTTTTTAAATAAGGACAATCCTCTACAACACCATATCCGTTATATCCTTGCATCCAAGCCGAATTTCTACTCTCACAGCAACTCATTAAAACCATATTATTTTTTGTATAAACATACAATCTTCTGTATTGAATTGCATATTTTTTAATTCCTGAGTTTATTGCTTCCTTTACTTCACTTGTGCTACCTTCTCCAGTAACACATTCTAATGATTCAACACTTTCTCCTACTTTATATAATCCCAAATAATCACTATACTTTCCTCTAACATATAACTTTTCAACATTATCTTCTTCTTTTACAACTGCATAAGAATATTCATCCCTAGAAGGGTTAAAATATTTAACATTCGTATCAATTAATTCCCAATCTCTTATTAGCAAATTTTCTCCAAAAAGTTCTTTAGGACACTTTATTCCAACAATTTTACTATTATCATATCTAAATGCAAATAATTTATAGCTTTCTGGAAATATAAAATCCTTTCCAAATTTTTCGAGACTAGTAAGTTCTGTCCAAGTATCATATTTTACTACATCACCTTCACCTAGCCTACTCAAGTCTCCAATACCATAATATCTACCATTAACTAATTTCAATGCCATCGAGAAACTATCAAGCCAAACACTACTAATTTCAGATTCTATTTCTGAAAATTTCTCATCTATATTCACCCAGTCTTCTTTTATATTCGTTTCTCCAAAAATTCCAGAATAGCTCGGAATCCCTCTATACCAATACTCAACAGAGTCTGATTTTTTAATAATAGCGAAACAACAAGATGTATCCGAACTACCAGTATAAATTCTCACATTCTCACAATCACCCCAAGGAGATATTTGACTCGTGGTTCCATTCCATAACATTTGATAACATTTATTTCCCTCGTAAAAAAACCAATATGAATTATGCCACCTTGCAGTCGCACCCGTACATATGACCTTTGAAAAATCCAAATTTGGAAACATTGTTTTCGTATCTACCTTTGACCAATTTAATACAGTATCTAATTCATCACGCTCTGAAGAAGTTAGTTTTATTTTACCACCCTTTGAGCTATCATGTTTTCCAGAAAAATATAAATTTCCAGTTGTAGTCAAAATTAAATTAAAATAATCAGCATTTGCAGCTCTTTCTCCACCAGTAAAAAAGTTTTTTATATTCTTCGTTTCTTCTGGAAAAGAAGCTTCCTCAAATTTTACTGTATTCGGACTTTTAGAACCTATTCCTAGCCCACCGATATACATTAGAGCCACTCAATAATAATTTTTCATCCGTGGTAACAACACAAATTGCATATCTTTCACAAAATACCTTACTAACTTTATGTCCATTCAAGTCTAATTTTTTTACTTTGTATGGAGAAAACTCTATTTGTTCATTATTTGATAATCCAAACTTATTATAGTTATTATCACCTATTGCCCATAAATCTTGGTTTTTATCAATATAACAAAAATAATCATATCCACAAATTAATTGAACACTACCTTCACTAGCTCCAGGAATTTCACTAGGAATATTATTTGTATTAAAAATATCCGGATTTATTTTTTCTAATTCTTCCTCGGATGTATTCATACAATATGATTTTACTCCCTTAGCATACAAATCACCATTATTATACAATTTATATAAATTACTATTACCGCTGTTCGCTAATATTTTAAAACCATAAGGATTTTTTACTTTATGATCTTCATCTACTATATTTCCATTTTCGTCTACATAGTTCCCATTTTTATCTTTGTAATATTCTTCTCCAGCATATTTTATATTATCTCCACTTCCTTCTACTTCCGCTGAAGCAAACCTTACATCTCCACTTCCTCCTGTTACTTCTCTATACATCGATAAACTATGCACATCTACATTCTTTACTGTGTATCCTGATACTTTATATATCATACTATTTACTGCATCTATTATATATACTTTATCGCTATCTATTCCAATTTCCTTATTATTCAAATAATATAAATCTTCTACTCCTCTTGGAATTACTATTAAATCTCCTTGATAATCGTCAAAACAATTTTTATTTAACACATCTTTTTCTGGTCTCTCGTTATTCTCAAATTCTGACCATTTCCTATAATACACTATTTCTCCATATAATCTTCCATTTCCAATTATATCTTTTGATTGAACTATTCCATTTGTTGGTATTTCACTATCATCATAATGTTC
>CANQZV010000081.1 GCA_947628425.1 uncultured Clostridia bacterium
GAGCAATATAGAGAATATCAACAAAAAGTTAATAAAAAAAGTAAATATGGAGCAATAAAAACAGAAATTGATGGACACACTTTCGACAGTCAAAAAGAGGCAAATTATTATTGTGAATTAAAACTAAGACTACAATGTGGAGATATTAAAGGTTTTTGTTTGCAACCAATATTTATACTAACACCAGGACTAAAATATAAAGCTGATTTTATAGTAATTGATAAAGACGGAAAGGCAGAAATAATTGATGTAAAAGGTTTCAAAACAAAAGAATATATAACTAAAAAGAAAGTTTTTGAAGATAAATTTGATTTAAAAATAAAGGAGGAATAGCAAATGAAAGAAATGATTTATCAGGCAGAAAGGAAAAGAGAAATATTAGATACAGGCTATTGCTTAGGTTTATTATATTACATTATGAATTTAGGAATGTATCCTACTGCTTATGTAAAGATACCAGAAAATCATAGATATTATAAAAAAGATATGGGAGAAATGGACATTAATGTACACGGAGGAATTACTTATTCAAATGATAATTTATACATAGAAAATAATCAAAAGATAGATGGATGGTTTATAGGATGGGATTATGGACACTACGGAGATTATGAGGGATATGAAGAAAAACTTCCAAAAGAACTACAAACTGGTGGTAAAAAATGGACTACAGAAGAAATTTTTAAGGATGTTAAATCAGCATGCTATCAATTACAAAAAGCAAAGGAGGAAAACGAAAATGGGAACAAAGAATAAATTGATAGATTTAAATAATCATTTATTTGAAGAATTAGAAAGACTTAATAATGATGAACTAAAAGGCGAAGCATTGGAAGAAGAAAGAGAAAGAGCAAAAGCTATGGCAAATATTGCACAAACAATAATAAATAATGGAGAATTAGCTTTAAAAGCGGTTAAACACTATGATGAATATGGAAATAAAGACAAAATGCCCGATATATTGCAAATAGGAGATGGAAAATGATACGACATAAATATTTAAAAATAGAGGATCAGTTTTTAATTGATAATGTAAAAGGAATAACATTGAAAGAGCTTACTGAAAGATTTAATAACAAATTCAATCTGCAATTATCAGAATCATCTATTGCAAATAGAAAAGCAAAATTAAATATTCAAAGTGGAATAGTTGGAGGACAGTTTATAAAAGGACAAATTCCCTTCAACGAAGGTAAAAAATGGAGTGAATATATGTCACCAAAAGGACAAGCAAATTCCCGTAAAACCACATTCAAAAAAGGTAATATTCCAACAAATTGCAAACCAATTGGTAGTGAGAGAATTGATAAAAATGGATATATTTTAATAAAGATACAAGATGGGCATCTAAATAAAAATTGGGTTAGAAAACACCGATATTTATATGAACAATCACACGGAAAAATACCAAAGGGCTATAAGGTAATATTTGCAGATGGCGATAATAGGAATTTCGATTTAAATAATTTGATTATGGTCTCTAATGCAGAAGAATTAATAATGAATCAAAGAAAATTGATTAGTGAAAATGCAGAACATACAAAAGTTGGAGTAAATATAGCAAAATTATTAAGTAAGGCAAAAACAAGGTAGGGAAAATAAATATGAAAGATAAAGATTATGAACAACTGTATTATGATGCACTATATGAGAATAGACAATTAAAAAATAAAATAAAAGAATTGGAAACTGAAATTCAAGATTTAAATAGATGTAGAACAAAAAGAAATATTGATTTACAAAAATATATAATGTTGCAAATGAAAAAGAAAAAAATAGATTTATCACATAGAGAAATGGAGGGCTAGATGTTAAGTAAAGAAGAAATAAAAAAGATAAAAGAATTTAATAAATTAGAAAAGCAATATGAAGAACTATATGAATAGGTTTCAAGTATAGTAGAAAAGAAATTTGAAGATTTTGAAGCTGGAGATAGAATAGGTAATATTGTAAATAAAACAGAAATACCATCAACAGCTCAAAAGAATAAAGATGGAAGTTATACAATATATCATCAAATTGGAGAAGATTGGGGAAATGGTACTATATATTTTCCGCTTGAAAATAACGAATATTTAGAAATTTATTATTCTACATAGGAGGTAGAAATGCTAAGTAAAGAAGAAATAAAAGAAGTAAAAATAAAAAGTGCATCAAGATATGAATGTGCAGATATAAAAGTTGAATGTCCTAATTGTAAGCTTACATATACAGAATATGCGAATTGTGATGATAACTGGCATATTGTAGAATGTGATAGGTGTGGAACTAAATATAAATATAGATATAATTGGTAGAGGTGATTAGATGTTAAGTAAAGAAGAAATAAAAAAAGTAAAAGACGAAAAAGGAAATGATACATTAAGACTAATGATAGGTGTTCCTTGTCCAATGCAAGGAGTAGCATATATATTTGCAACATCAGATGAAGTTGAAAATTTACAATGTGCATTTTCTTATCCATTTGAAATAAAAAGTAATGAAGAATCAGAAGGCTAATTGTTAAGATAAAAGTAAATGATTTTAAGGAGGAGGAAAGTATATATGCAATATGATACAGATTTTAAGAGAACAAAAAATGTATGTTTATATAAATTAGTTGATGATGATAATAACATATATGAATGTTCAAATTGTAAAGAAGAATGGCAATTAACAGAAGGAACATTAGAAGATAATAATATACACTATTGTCCTATTTGTGGCTATAAAATTTCAAATGATTTAAAAGATAATGGAAAGTATTGTAAAGAATGTTCTAATAAAAAAGAATGTAAGAAAAATCATTGGTGTATAACTTTTGACAAGATGAAAATGTATAAAGGAAGTTTTGTATGTGATAATTTTAAGGAGGCAATATGCGAGAGATAGA
>CANQZV010000082.1 GCA_947628425.1 uncultured Clostridia bacterium
CCATGCTCCACCGCTCATATCATATATTCCATATTTATTTCCTGTTGTACTTGCATGTGCTCCTATCTCTGTATTATATTCATTTGCTGCTGTTTGTGAAGAGCTCGTATCTGTTCCTCCTGCTCCTACTCCTGTCTTTGTTTTTTTATCACTTGACCAATAATTGTTTATGTCTATTTGATGTCCATTTCTTCCATAAGCGCTTTGAGTTAATAAAGCTACTGCTCCCCATTCACTATTTTTTACTAAATGGCTATTCATATAACTTGTATGTGTATATTCTTTTCCACCTGAACTTATTGTTTCTTCAACTCCTGAATAACCATATACAGCATCTCTACATGCTTTGTACGTATCTCCTATTGTTAAACTTCTTAGACTAGCTACTTGTGGCTTGCTTGCTAAAGATGTAGTGATTCCTGACATTTCATATTTTGCAAACCAGAATCCTGCTAAGTCTTCACTCCATCCTCCCATATCTAAGTTTGTTTCAAATGCTGGGTGTACTATATACTTATTTCCTTTATATATTACTACTTCTACTCCTTTATCTAGTTCATAATTTAATTTTCCGTCTTTGTCATACATTCCCCATCCATCATAATACCCTGTTGGTTTCTGTGAGGCATTTTCTTCTAAAGTCCAATCACTTTCATAATATGTTATCCTATATGCATATCTTGGTATCCATACAAAATAACTTTCATTTTCTGTTTTCGCATTTGCCCATCTACTATTTCTTGTATCATCTGTTCCTTCTGCTTTTTGATAATTGTACCAGTCTGCATTTGAGCTTGGTCCTTCATCATCTCCCCATGTTTTTGTTTCTTCGTTATATGTCCATTTTACTTTTTTCATAGTCTCTTCTTTTCCACTATCATTTTTTGTACTTAATATTGGCTTATTGGGTTCTTGTTTTACATTATTATTTGTATCTAACCATATTATATCTACTTTTCCATAATTTGTTGCAAATGTTACACTATTACTTGCTCTTTCTGATGTTATTGGTGAGTTTGCTATTCCTAAATTATCACTTATCATATATTCTAAATCATTTATTTCTTCTTGTTCTTTACCTACTGCTTCATTCGTCTTATCACCTGCTTCTTTTGCAAGCTTTAATAGTCCATTATCTCCAAATACTACTGTGATGCTTACTGCCGCTAATATTAGTAAAACTACAATAGTTACAACTAACGCAATTAATGTTATACCTTTAATGCTTTTTACATTATGATTTTGAACTTTCTTTGTGTTCTTTTGTCCTTTCATTTTACCTTGTCCTTCTTTCTTTTTAATTTTATTTATATTTTTATTACCTTTAATTTAATAAATTTAAGCAATTAATAAGTTTTATTTAATTTATAACTTATTAAATTTATATTTATTACATTAAAAATAAAATATTAAAATTTGTTTATAGACAGCAAAAAGGACAGGCTATTTTTTCATTTAAAAATAGTCTATCCTCTATATTATTTATAATATTTTCTACATTATTTTTTTGTTCTACTAAAACACTAGCTATTTTATTTAAAAATAGCTTTGTTGTAAACTTGTTTACTAAATTACAGCTCTCTCTCTCTCTCTCTTACTCCTATCTGTATTTCAGGTCTCATTTGTTTTCTTCCTTTTTCTTTTGACTTTTCTTTTATTTTATACTATTATCGCTAAATTTGCAACTACTTTTTCCCTATTTTTTATTATATTTTTTTATATTTTCTATACGTCATATTTTTTAACAATTTGACCTGGTACTCCAACAACCGTTACATTACTTGGTACATCTTTTAATATTACTGCATTAGCACCTATTTTTACATTATCACCAATTGTAATGTTTCCAAGTATTTTTGCTCCACAACCTATAAATACATTGTTTCCAATTGTTGGATGTCTTTTTCCTTTTTGCTTTCCAGTTCCACCTAGAGTTACTCCATGAAACATTGTTACATTATCCCCTACTATTGCAGTTTCTCCTATTACTACTCCTGTTCCATGGTCTATAAATAATCCTTTTCCTATTCTTGCACCGTGGGTGTATTTCTATGCCTGTTTTTCTTTTTGCCTTTTCACTTATATATTTTGCTATTAAAAAATGATTTTTTTTATAAAAGTAGTGTGATATTTTATAGTATATTATTGCTTTAAAGCTTGGATACATGAATACTTCAAATGCACTTTTAATTGCTGGATCGTTTTCTTTTATTGTTTTTATCTGTTCTTTTATAAATTGTATAAAAGCCATTATTAAAATTTTCATCCTCTCTCTTATTTTCTTATCTATTTTATTGTTTATCTTATTTCTATCTTTGCTTTTATTCTCTCATATATCAATTATTTCTATTTTTACTCTATCTTTTTTATATCTTCTCTTTTATTTTATTCGTAGCACTATTTTTTAGTTCCCATAACTTTTATTAACCTAATATGGTCTATCACAACTATTTCAAAAATGAGTAAACGCACCTATTTAAATTCAAAATGCTTTCGACAAGAAACACAAAAAAATTGTAAAAGAATTTCAAAAAGAGTATAATTAAAATAGACTGACAAATTGACCTTGTTACTGGAGGTAAACATTTCTTAGAAGTATAATAAATTATTCGTTTCATATAAAAAAACTTACGAAACTTTTAAAGTTCGTAAGTTTTTTTGTTGTAACTTACATCTTGATTATATATTAATCAGATT
>CANQZV010000083.1 GCA_947628425.1 uncultured Clostridia bacterium
TTAATTGCATCTGAGTTGTAACTTGCACCTACATCTTTAGCTTGATATTCTGTAATACTATATTTTCCTGCATCATACAGGAATACTACTATATATTCGCCTGACTGTAAGTTAGAAAATTCATATTTACCATTACTATCTGTTGTAGCTGTTTTCTGTTCTTTAGTATCTGTATCAGTTACTATTTGGCCATTTGAGTTATTTAAAAGCATTACTGATATTCCTGATAGTAATTGTTCGTTTTCATCTCTCTTACCATTTTTATTTTCATCTACCCATGCTGTTCCCATGATTTTATATCTATTTTCTTTTTCTACAATTTCTCCATGTTCTTTTCCGCTATATTCGATATAATAATCAATACTATTTAATTCAATTTCTCCAATGTTATCTGCATAAATTTTGGCTTTATTTTTCACTTTTAGTCCATCTTCTGATATAGAATTTAAACTAGCTATCATAGTAAAAGATATATTAATAGTTGCATTTGGTGGAAGATTAGGAATTTTTAAAATTAACTTTCCATCCTTTACTGATGAGAATCCTTTGTTATAATTGCTATTTGTTTCGCCTATAATTTCTACTTTTGTTCCATATTCATTATCAATCAATCCGCCAGAATTATATTCAACATTTTTAGGTAGTTCATTTTCTAATACAAAATTATAAATTGGTACTGTTCCAGTAGTTTTAATAGTAAATGTATAGAAAAAGTTTTCTCCCTCTTTTATATACTGGTTTTTTAACTCATGTTGAATTCCTGACATTTCAGATGTTCCTGTATAAATATATCTTTCATTAGAATAATAGTCATCATTCTTATATATTGCTTTTATTCTTGTAGAGATTTTCTCTGGTGAATTTTTTCCTAATACAAATTCAATAATTATTTCTTGATCTTCTATAGATGTTGTTATTTCTCCGTTTTTATCTTTTTTATTATTTAGTTCGATAAACATTGTATTATTTTTTACTTCAATTCCATCTTTTGATGTTCCACCTATAGTTTCAATATAGTAATTATTTAGTTTTGAGTTTTCTGGTAATGGAATTTCTAATTTTACGGCATCTAAATAGTCATCTAATGTTAACTTTTCGATTTTAATATCATATTTTATTTGTGTATTTGCAGGATATATTTGTTTTTCATATATATCTACTTTATTAGTAATTTTTATTTGCCCTGCTTTTCCTAATAACGTATATTCATTAGATTTAACTTGTCCACTCATATTGTCAGCTATTACTGTAACAGCCTGTTTAAGTTCTTCTTCTATATTTTGCTCATTCTCTGAATTATCTATTGGAAAATCAATTTCTACTTCATACTCTGCCTTTTTAGTTTCATTTGGCTTTATGTCGCCTATCTCTATTGTATGAATAGATTCATTTGATTTTACGTAATAACCATTTTCTTCCTCATATGTCACAAAAATCATTTTATTGGTAATGGTATTTAATTGTACCTCTAATTCTTGTCTCTTTATTTCATCTGTTTCTTTTTCTAGTTCTTCTTGTAATATTTTTTTATTTGGATTTTCCAAGTTAATATTTAATTTTACATTTTTAGCATTTATGGTCCCTTTATTTTTTACTTCTAAAAAATATCTTACATGTTCTCCACTTTTTACAATTGAATTTTCTGCTACATTAGATGTTAGCTTTACTTCTAAGTCTGGTCCTTCACCTGTTGTTAATCCTATTGCACCTGCTAATTTTGTTTCGCCTATATCTACTCCTTCAGCTTTATTTGTGTAATATACTTTATAGCTTGTATATGCACTTTTGCTATATGGTAAATTTGCAGGTAGTTCTGCCTTATATTCAAAGCTAAATTGTGTTCCTTGAGCTACTTCTCCACTAATTACAATTAAGTAGCTTTTTACTTCTGCTAAATTATTTGGTGTTTCTGTCCAACCATTATTTCTATCTAATAAATCTTTACTTGCTTCCCCATTTGTACTGTAATATACTTTTACTTTATTACTGTCAATTCCATTTGTAGTTATTTTTCCATTCATTTTCATTGTAAAGTTGCTTCCTAGTTGTTGAATTGTATCTATTTGTTTATTTCCTTCAAATGGTATTCTTCCTAAAACAATAGTGTCTTCAATATTATTTGAATAGTTATTTACAATGGTTCCATCTATTGTAACTTCTTTTGATTGCTGATATATATTTATTGTATCTGTTTGAGTTTCTGATGTAATATTATTTATACTTAAATTTTCTTTGTATCCATTTATTGAATTTTCTGTAACTACTCCACTAGGTGCAACTACTTTAATACCGGTACTAACTATTCCAATAGCTGGTGTAGTTTTACTGCTGTCTGAATTTATTGATTTTATTTTAGTTGGTTTTTTATAATATTGTTCAAATATATCTGTATTTTCATTTGTATAGCACATAATAATATTTTCATTTTTACTTGGAGTTAATCTTCTAAATGTAATATCTGCTTTAACAATAATGTTTGCTCCTTTTGCTATTACATTCTCTTTATTCTCTTTATTATTTATA